>JAYUZK010000155.1:0-11869 GCA_043751835.1 Gemmatimonadota bacterium
CGACAGCCTGGGCGCGGTCTACCGGATGGCGGCACTGGGCGGGCCGGCCGAGCGGCTCACGACGGTGCCGGCGCAATACGGGAGCCTGGCCGTGGCGCCCGACGGTGCCTCAATCGCGTACGTGCGGAGCGCCGGTGGGGTGGAACGCGGCGTCTGGCTCTCGAACGAATCGCGGCTCGAGCTGGTGGTCCGGACTTCAGCCGGCGAGCGTCGGCTCACCGGTCTGTCGACCCAGCCGTTGGTCTACGCGGACATCGCCGGCAAAGTCCCGCCCAGCGTCACCTTCGCGCCCGATGGCCGCTCCCTCTACTACAGCGAATTTGTCCGCGACACGCTGGTGCTCGAACGGATCGACACCGACGGCACCGGCAAGACGGTCCTCCACAAGTTCCCGCACGCGGTGGCGGCGGTGCCGTCGCCGGACCTTCGCTGGATCGCGCTCCGCGAGTATCAGCGGAGCTTCGTGCTCCCGCTGAGCTTTGCCGGTCAGCCGATCACGGCGTCACCCTACGACGGCACCGGATCCGCCGTGCGGGTGGACACCGAGGACGGCAGCTACCTCACCTGGTCCGCCGACGGACGCTCGCTCGCCTGGACCCGGGCAACCGGCTTCTACGAAAAAGAGGTGGACCAGATCGTGGCCGAGGGGCGCGGGACCGCCGGAGCGCCGGAGGTATCGGCGGCGGCGTGGAACAACCCCCGGGTTCCGGGCTCGACCGCCAAACGGACCGAGACCGCCATCGAATTCGATCTCGACAGGCCGAAGGGCGTGGTGGCGCTGACCGGGGTCCGGGTGCTCACGATGAATGCCACCCGCCAGGTCATCGAAGGCGCCACAATCGTGATCACCAAGAATCGGATCACCGCGGTGGGCCGCGGGGTCGCGATACCGGCCGGAGCCAAGGTGTTCAACCTGGCCGGCACCACGGTCATGCCCGGGATGATCGATGCCCACGCGCACCCTGAAATCGACTTCTCGGCCCTCCACGTCACCGAGCAGCAGCCCACCAACCTCGCGGGCCCGTTGGCGTACGGCGTCACCACCCTGGTCGAGATCTACGGCAACGAGTACCGCGACGGCTGGATGAGCGACATGCTCCGCGCCGGCCGGATCACCGGGCCGCGGTTCTTCACGACAGGATCAGTCATCTACGGTCAGCGCCTCGAGGCCCGGGCCCGGATGTTCCGGCCGATCGCCACGCTCGCGGATGCGCTGGAGCAGCTCCGGTGGAACCGGGACCACGGCGCCATCGCGGTCAAGGACTATGCCCAGGAAACTCGGATCCGCCGCAACCTGACCATCACCGCGGCGCGGATGCTGGGCATGAACGTGGTGTCGGAATCGAGCGCCGAGCCGCAGATGAATCTGACCCAGCTGATGGACGGGGTGACCGGGATCGAGCACTCGATGGGACTGGTCCCCTACTACAGTGACGTGGTGAAATACTGGGGCGGCACGACGGCCGGCAACACGCCCACGCTGCTGGTAGCCTACAACGGATCCATGGGCGAGGGCTGGTACCATCAGGGCAGCAAGCTCTGGGAAGATCCCAAGCTGACCCGGTTCATCGCGCCGGAGCAGCTGATGCGGATCCGGAACACCACCCACCTCTGGCCCGAGGACATGGTGGCCTGGAAGATCGGCGCCGAGGAACGCAAGCTGTTCGCCAACGGGACCTCGGTGCAGCTGGGGGCGCACGGCCAGATGTTCGGGCTCGACGCCCACTGGGAGCTCGATCTCCTCAACAAGAGCGGCTTTACCCCGGCCCAGGTGCTCGAGATTGCCACGATCCGGGGAGCGACCTACCACGGGCTCGACCAGGATCTGGGATCGCTCGAAGTCGGCAAGCTCGCCGATCTCGTGGTGCTCGACGCCAATCCGCTGGTGGATATCGCCAACGCGCAGAAGATCCGCTATGTGATGAAGAACGGCGTCCTCCATGCCGGCGCCGACGCGGCCCGGGTGTGGCCCGATCCCAGGCCGGCACCCAAACCCTATTTTGCCGGGCGACAGTGAGGTACTCCCACCGGCGCTCGATGGCGCCCTGAGGCTACTTGATTGTCGCGCGCCTGAGGCCACTGGAGCTCACTCAGTACCGACTCGCGAAGGGACTCAAAGTGCCCGCCCGGCGGATCAACGAGATCGTTCACGGCAACCGGGCGATCTCCGCGGACACCGCCCTCCGGCTGGGCCGGTTCTTCGGCAATTCACCGCGCTTCTGGCTCAACCTGCAGACCGCCTACAACCTCGACGTCGAACGGGACCGACTCGGCCGCACCCTCGAACGGGACGTCGAGGTCCTCCGGAAGGCCAGCTAGCCCCGAACCTCCCAGACGCCCGGTTGGCGCTCGGCAACACCCTGAGGTTACTTATGCCGAGCGGCTCGCTCCTTCTCAGCTGACCACAAACCGGTGATCGCCACCATGCATCCCTTCCTCGCCGAACTCATCGGCACCATGATTCTCATCGTCCTCGGCGACGGCGTCGTCGCCAACGTCGTGCTGCAGAAGACCAAGGGCCAGAACAGCGGCTGGCTCGTCATCATCGCGGGCTGGGCCATGGCCGTGACGGTGGCCGTCTACCTGGTAGCGCCGATCAGCGGCGCACACCTGAATCCCGCCGTCACCATCGGTCTCGCCAGCATCGGGCGCTTCCCGTGGGCCGATGTGCCGGGCTATATCGCGGCCCAGGTCATCGGCGCGGTTCTCGGCGCCGTGATCGTCTGGTTGACCTATCTGCCGCACTGGGCCGCGACCGAGAGCGCCGCCGACAAACTCGGGGTGTTCTGCACCGCACCCGCCATCCGCAAGGCGGGGCCCAACCTCGTGGCGGAAATCGTGGCCACCTTCGTGCTCATGCTCGGCCTGCTGGCCATCATGCGGCCGGAGAACCTCACGCCCAATACCGGCTTCGATAAAGGCTTCGCTCCGTTCCTGGTCGGCCTGCTGGTGGCATCGGTTGGCATCTCGCTCGGCGGCCCCACGGGCTACGCGATCAATCCGGCGCGCGATCTCGGTCCCCGGCTCGCGCATGCGATCCTCCCGATCGCCGGCAAGGGAACCAGTGACTGGGGCTATGCCTGGATCCCCGTGGCGGGCCCGATCATCGGCGCCGTCATCGGCGCGGTGTTCTTCAAGCTCCATTGGTAGGAAAGGCCGGACGACGATGAAATACATTCTCGCACTCGACCAGGGTACCACGAGCTCGCGCGCCATCGTGTTCAATCACCACGGCGCGATCGTGGCCGATGCGCAGCAGGAGTTCCGCCAGATCTTTCCCAAACCCGGCTGGGTCGAACACGATGCAACCGAGATCTGGGCCACCCAGGCCGGCGTCGCGACCGAAGCCCTGCGCAAAGCCGGCCTCGCGGCCAGCGACATCGCCGCCATCGGCATCACCAATCAGCGCGAGACCGCCGTGGTGTGGGACCGGAAGACCGGGCGGCCGATCTGCAACGCGATCGTCTGGCAGGACCGCCGGACCGCGGCAGCCTGCGACCGCCTGAAGAAAGCCGGGAAAGCCGCGATGATCCGGCGGAAAACCGGCCTCGTGGTGGACGCGTATTTCTCCGCGACCAAGATCCAGTGGATCCTGAACAACGTCCCGGCAGCCAAGGCCCGCGCCCGGGCCGGCGAACTGGCCTTCGGCACGGTCGACTCCTGGCTGGTCTGGAACCTCACCAGCGGCCGCACCCACGTCACCGACGTCAGCAATGCGTCCCGCACCATGCTGTTCAATCTCAAAACCTGTGACTGGGACGACGAGCTGCTGAAACTCTTCGGCGTGCCCCGCTCGATGCTGCCCGAGATCCGCGCGTCGAGCGCGGTGTATGGCAACACCACGCTCTGGGGCGGCGCGATTCCCATTGCCGGAATCGCGGGCGATCAGCAGGCGGCGCTCTTCGGCCAGGGGTGCCGCGAGCCCGGGATGGTCAAGAATACCTACGGCACCGGGTGCTTCATGCTCATGAACACCGGCACCACGCCGATCGTCTCGAGGAACAACCTCCTCACCACCGTGGCGTGGCGGGTGGGCGGCCGCACGGAATACGCGCTCGAAGGCAGCATCTTCATCGCCGGCGCCGTGGTCCAATGGCTGCGGGACGGCCTTGGCCTCATCAAGACATCGGCGGAAGTGGAGTCGCTGGCCTCGCAGGTGGACGACAACGGCGGCGTCTATCTCGTGCCGGCATTCGCGGGGCTGGGCGCGCCGCACTGGGACCAGTACGCCCGGGGACTCGTCGCGGGGATCACCCGCGGCACGACCGCGGCGCACCTGGCGCGCGCGGCGCTCGAAGGGATCGCCTACCAGGTATACGACGTCCTCCGGTCGATGCAGTCCGACTCGGGGATCAAGCTCAAGGAGTTGCGGGTGGACGGCGGGGCCTGCGCCAACAATCTCCTGATGCAGTTCCAGGCCGACATCCTCGGCGTGCCCGTGGTGCGTCCCCAGGTGTCCGAGACCACCGCCCTCGGCGCGGCGTACCTCGCCGGCCTGGCGGTCGGCTACTGGAAGAACACTGCCGAGATTGCCGCGCAGTGGCGGGCTGACCGGCGGTTCGTACCGTCGATGAAGCCGGCGAGGCGCAAGGAACTCCTGGCCGGCTGGCAGAAGGCCCTCACGCGGGCCAAACGCTGGGAAGACCCGGGTTGAGGCAGCCCCGCCGGGCGATGTCCCGCTTGCCGCCGGGGGCACTCAGGGCCGCGCCAGCACCCGGCTCACGCTGATCAGCGCCGCGCCCTTCCAGACTGACGGCACCCCGCGGATGAACGTCACCACCCCGGTGACCGGCGCCTTCACATTGCCAGTCGGACGACCGAGCAGGTCGGTCAGCCGCCCCACCGTCATCCCCTCGCTCACGTAGCTCCCCCGCGCCACGAGCGGGAAGAAGACGGCATCGCCTTCGCCGGCCACGCGGGTTCCCCCATCCAGCCAGACCGGATTGGTCACCGGCGTCACGGTCCGCTCAATCATCTTCATGGCGCCGAGCACGTTGAGGAGGCCGTTGACCAGGGCATCCACATCCTCCGCCATCACGGTGCCGGTGCGCCCGGCCTCGGCCACGACCGTGATCTTGTCGGTCGCCACCGCGTGGCCGGAGAGAGTGCCCCGGCCCGCCGGGGTCGAGAGATCGGCATCGACGACAATGATGTGGTCGAGACCGAACGCCAGCACCAGCTGCTTCGAGGCCGAGTCGAGAGCCGGCTTCCCGCCGCGGAACCAGTAGGTGTAGGGGCGCAGGTCTTCGTCGAGGTCCCCACCGTGGAGATCGACGATCACCGACGCGGGCTTTATCACCAGCTCCGCCATCAGCGCCAGCGCACGCTCCGTCTGGGTCCCGCCCGGGTTGCCGGGGTAGAGACGGTTGAGCCCCTTGTTGTCCACGGGATTCAGGTGGACGATCATCTGCCGGAACGACGGCAGGTTGACCAGCGGCGTCACGATCACGGTCCCGGACAACGTCTTCGGGTCGAGCATCCCGATCAGCCGGTGGAGGGCAACGATCGAGGCGTACTCGGTGCCGTGGCTCCCCGCCACCAGGGCGACAGTGGGCCCCGGCCGCGCGCCATTCACAATCGCCACCGGGATCGTGGTGCCGGAATCCACGCCGGCGGGCACCGTGATGGCGCCGTATCCGGTCTGGCCGCGGGCGGCGGTGGCCGTGCCGATGGTGACGGTCTGGGCGGCGAGGGTGGCGGCGAAAAGGGCCGGCAGGATCACGGCGGTCAGCCAGGTGGAAAGCGCGGTGGGCATGGTCGTCTCCTTTGGGTTTCAGGCACCTCAGAAATCTTCTTGACACGGGCGTCCGCCCTCTAGTGTCCGGCAGGATCGGACGGCGTGATCATCAGTCGCACCGGTCCGAGCAGCCCCGCCGGCAGCCGCGCCGGTGGCCGACTGTACGATTCAGCGAACAGCATCCCCAGGCGCATCCCCGAGCCGATCATTCGATTGAGCGGCGGGTTGGAGGCGCCGGATCGAGGCCGAATCGGAACGGCTGGATCTCGGCGCCGCCGAAGTGGGCCTCGTCCAGCACCCGGATCTCGCGGCGGAGTTCGTTGTCGCCGACGTCGCCGCCGGGCCAGAACCAGCGGACCATCGGACGGTACGCCTTGGGCGGGCTCTGGAAGGTCGCTCGGACCCGCCGCGGGCTCGCCGGGGCCTGGCCGGTCGCGCCGCCCGGAACGAATCCGATGACCGCCGCGATGGCCAGGGTCCGCCCCGTGGGTCTCATCGGTAGGTGAGAACCCGCTTGGAGGGATGCGTCTGCTGCAACTGATCCCATTCGAAGTAGGCCGGCTTGAGGTGGCGCTCGCTGGCCAGTCGGGCCTGGTCGTTGAAGTGGCGCCGGGATCCCGCCGGTCGCCAGCTCGAGCCGAAGGCGGCAAGGCTGAAGGATTGAATTGACTTGGAAAAGACCGTGAGCGTAAGCTCCTTCTGCCCCGACGCCGCCAGGTGCTTGGTGGACCCTGGAAGCCTGGGGCAGGCATAGTTCCGCAGCGTCGCCTCGAACGCGGTGCTGCAACCGCCAACCGGGAACGTCTCGCCGCCCCGGAGCGGGCTGCCGATCCAGCTCCTTCGGGTCGACAACCGAATCCGGTACCGGCTCCTCAGCACCACCGCCGATCTCGTCCGCGGCACCGACGGCCCCGACTCCTATCGCAGTTTCGAGAACGCCTCGCAGGATCTGATCCAGTTGTCGGTGAATCAGGCGGGCGCGAAGCCGGAGATCGCCCTGCGCTTTGCCGACTGGGACGCGCCCCGGCCGCTGATCCCGGCCGGGACGTTCCCCGCGCCGTCGACGGGCGCACCGGACGAGTTCGCCGGCCTTTACCGCTCTCCGGTCTACGGGGTGGTCTACGAGGTTCGAACCAGAAACGCGAATCAACTGGAAGTGAGGATCGGTGCCGGAGCCCGGTTCGCCGATCGGCTGCTGCTGACCCGAGTGGCGGGCGACATCTTCGAATCGACCCAGGAGCGAACGGGCTACTACCTGCCGATCAGCCCGGTGGTACGGTTCCGCCGGGACAACAGCAGGGTGGCCGGGATGGTCGTGACCGGCAACGGCGTGAGAGGCCTGGAATTGCGCCGGCTCTCGACTCGCCAATAGCACCCGGTCAATAGGGCATCGTACCGAGCGCCCGGACCGTGACCCGCAGGGTCGTGACCACCGTATCGGCCGCGAGGAGACTCACGTCGAGGTCGCCGGCGGGACCGGCGGTTTCCGGCGCGGTGAGATTCAGCACAAGATCGATCAATTCACCCGGTCCGGCCGCAACCGATACCGGCACCACGGCCAGCCATCCGGCGGGGGCTTTGACACGGACGGTGAAGGTCGCCTGCGTGGGACCGTTGTCGAGCGCCAACGGCAGCTTGATGGTCGCCCCCGGGGTGAGGCCAAGCTCCGGCGGGAAGAACGCCTCGAGATGGCGGAGATCGTGCGCCTTCCAGAAGGCCCGGTAGAATCGCCACGGACTGCCTAACTGGATACCCGGACGGCCCGACCCATCCACCTCGACCGGCGAAGGCGGCCGGAATCCGATCGCCGCGCCGCCCACGCCTTCAAACACGTCGCCGGTGGCCGTGCCGCCGACCAAGGATTTCCCCAACAGCAACTGCGTGTCGGTGGTGCCCTGGAATTCCCGTTGCGCGGCGAGAAACGCCTGGTAGTCGCCGGTGGCGACCGCCCGCTCCGCCGTCCTGGCCTCGCTGCCCTGGGTCTCGTGCTTGACGAGCAACCTGGCGGTGAACTCGTAATACGGCACCTTCCGCGCGGGCGATACCACCGTGCTCGGATACGCCGGCCCGCGGGAGCGGAGGCTCGCGACCTCCATCCGGTCGGTGAAGTAGTAGAGTTTCTTCGGTTGCCAGGGCCTGAGTCCTTCGGTCAGGTTGCCGATCCCAGTCCGGTTCCGAGCCGGCGCGATCTGCGACGGAAACGCGGCCGGGTTCCCCGCCAGATCGAACGCCTCGGTGGCGATCACCCCGGCCGCCTGGTGATCGCCATGATTCTCGCCGATCACGAAATCGGGAAGCCAGGTGATGATCACCTCGGGGCGGGTGAGCCGGACCAGCCGGACGGTCTGCTCGAGGGCCGATCCGTGATGCCACGTCTCGAGCGATTGGACCACGTCCTGGCTCGGCGTGTCGCGTCCGTCGAGGAACCAGACGTGATCGATCCCCAGCGTGGCGAGCGCGGTCCGGCCTTCGATCTCCCGGACCGCGCCTAACGACGCAGCCTGCTCCGGCCCGACGGTGTTGCCGCCCCCGTCGCCCCGGGTGCCGTAGATCACCGCGACCCGTTTCCCCTGATCGTAGAGGATCTGGGCGAGGTAGCTGCTGAGGCCGCTCTCATCATCCGGATGGGCCACGATCAGGAGAACATCGGTCTTGAACCGCGGGTCGGCTGGCACCTGACCCTGGGCCGGTCCGGCCCCCACCGCCAGTATCAGCCACACTAGCCCCGCACCGATCGCACGGCCCATGGATTACCTCCAATTCGTTGCCCGTTGTCCTATGCCCGGCACCGTTCCTGCACTCACGAGGGTCCTCTGGAGGATCCCAGTGCCCGGAAAGTTCCTTGGAGCGGTCGTCGCGGCCCTGGCCCTGGCCGGATGTGGAACCGGACCCGATGGCCCGCAACCGCCTTCTGTGCCGACCCGCTCATTTTACCTCGGCTTTTCCGGTTTGCCACCCCGGCTGGACCAGGACGTCGCGGTAGCGGCCCTCGAGGCCTCGACCCGCCGCGCCGACATCGCGATCGTCCATGAGGAACTGCCCTGGACCGACCTGCTGGCGGGGGTCGCTCCGGACACGATTCTCCGCCGGGAGAAGGATGGCCTGATCGGATACTATCGCGGCAAGGGCCTCAAGCTGGTCCTGGTCGCCGATCCTAACGACGGTCTTTCGCGCAGCCAAGAGGCGCCCCGCTTGCGGGCGTTGGGCCGAAGCTTCACCGAGCCGGCGGTTCAGGCCGTGTATCGCGAATGGGTCCTCGCCTTCGTGCGCCGGTATCGCCCGGAGTTCGTCGGGCTGGTGGCGGAGACGAACCTGATTCGCATCGCGGCGCCCGCCCCGCTCTACCACGCCATCGTGTCCGCCGCCCGCGCCACCGCCGCCGCCGTCAAGGCGCTGCCAAGTCCGCCCCAGCTGTTCGTCTCGGTGCAAGTCGAGGTCGCGTGGGGCAAACTGGTCAACCAGCCGTACCTCGGCATCGAGCAGGATTTCGCGGACTTTCCCTTCCTCGAGCTGCTCGGCCTGTCGTCCTATCCGTATTTCGGCTGGTCCGATCCCGACCAGCTCCCGGTGGACTACTACCGCCGGCTTCTCAATGGCCGCCGGCTGTCCGTCATGGTGGTCGAGGGCGGGTGGTCGAGCGAGTCGGTGCTGAACCTCACCTCGACGCCGGCGACCCAGGCCAGGTACTTCCGGCGCCAACTCGAATTGCTGGGCCAGACCTCGGCGATCGGATGGCTCCAACTGGCTCCCACCGATCTCGATCTCCCATTCTTCCCGGCCGACCTCCGGGAGGCGATTCGCCCGTTCGCCTCGCTGGGCGTCTTCGATGTCGCGCTGCGGCCCAAGCCGGCCCTGGCGGTCTGGGATAGCGTCTTCGCCTTGCCCCGGAAGTGAGCCCGCTGGCCCTCAGGGAGTGGCGGCGGCGGTGTCCTGCCGCAACGTCCGGGTCGCGAGAAGGTAGAGCGCCACGGCCGGCACCCAGGCCAGACAAGTCGCAGCCATGGCCCAGCGAAGACCGTCAGGACCCATTCGAACCGTCAGCGTATCGCTCAGCAGGCCGGTAAAGACCGGGCCCAGACCCAGACCGATCAGATTGAGGACCAGGAAGAGAATCGCCGAGGCGAATGCCCGCATCGCCGGGGGCACCATCGCGTGTGCCATCGCGACGGCAGGGCCGAGATAGGTCAGGGCCAGCAGTTCGGTCAGGCCGAGGAGTGGGACCGCGATCCGGAGATCGTCAACGGTGTAGACCACGATCCTGAGCGGGAGCGCGATCGCCAGGCAGATGGCCGGGACTCGGAGGTACCACCTGGTATCACGAGCGCCGAAGCGATCGCCCAGATAGCCGCCCAGATAGGTCCCGATCATCCCGCCGATGCCGCCGACCAGACCGAGGATCGTCCCGATTTCGCCCGACTTGAGATGATGGATCCGGGCCAGAAACGGCGGCCCGAAATTGCCGGTGGCGTAGGTGACGAAGGTGGTGAACCCCGTGGCGAGGGCGAGGTATCGAAAGGAGCGGAGCCCCCATAACAAGGCCACCGCATCGCGGAATGGCGGCGCCTCGGTCACCGGCTGGCCGGGGTCGGACCGGCCGCGTCGCGGTTCCCGGATGGTGAACCGGACCAGCAGCGCCACCAACAGACCCGGCAGACCGACGACCATGAAGGCCGTCCGCCACCCGAAGAACTGATTGAGCCACCCGCCGGCTACGAAGCCGAACAGGATGCCGAGGTACGCGCCGAGCGAGTAGATCGACAGCGCCCGCCCGCGCTCGCGGGCCGGGAAGTAATCGGAAATCAGGGCATGAGCCGGCGGACTGCCCCCGGCCTCGCCGATCCCGACCCCGATCCGAACCAATAGCAGCTGGGGAAACGACCGAACGAAGCCGGCCAGCGCGGTCATCACCGACCACAATCCGACGGACCAGGCGATCACGTTGCGGCGGATGCCACGGTCGGCAATCCGCGAAATCGGGACACCCAGCGTCACGTAAAAGACCGCGAACGTGAATCCCGAAAGCAGACCGAGCTGACCGTCCGACAGCCCCATCTCCTTCTTGATCGACTCCTGGAGAATGACCACAATCTGGCGGTCGATGAAGTTGAAGGTGTAGACCGCCACCAGGAGTCCGAGCGCGTAGCGGAGGTAGCCGCGGGAGTACTCCGTCGGGCGGGGCAAGGGCATGATCGATTTCTCCGGAACGGGGCGGGCGCGAGGGAATTCTGCCGACCCAAGTTACTGCACAATTCGGCGGTCAGCAGTACTCGGCGTTGAGGTTCCGAGGCCCTGACCGCGTTGGGCGCCGCCGCCCTCGCCGCCCAGGGAAAGATCGACCACCTGATGATCGCCCGAATCCGCGAAGAGGGTTTCCAGCGAAACCGGGTGATGCACTTCGCCGAGTCCATGACCGACGTTCTCGGCCCTCGGCTGACGGGCTCGCCGGGCTTGCGGCGGGCGGAGCAATGGGCCAAGACCACCATATGGAGGGCCTCGGCCTCAGCAGCGTGACGATCGAGCCTTTGGGTGAGCTATACGTCGCTCCATCTGCTCGAGCCGAGCTGCAAGGGCTACGTCCAGCCGAAATAATCCGGCAGAAGAAGAGGGCCCAGTCCCGCTCCTCGTAAGCCCGGTCCAGCCAGCGGAAGGCCTGGTCGAGGTTGCCCAACCCAGCATAGGTCTGGGCCACGCCCAGCGCCGACGTCGAAGGTGTGAGGCCGCCCGCCGCGAGACGGGCAATTTCCGCTTCCGTCTGGCTCGTCGGCCGGCGACATGGTCACGTGGCCACCCCCCTTGCCTGGTACCACTCCGTCAGCCGGGCAAACCCATCGGCAAGCCGGATACTCGGTGCATATCCGAAGGCCTGCGTCGCCTTGGTGTGGGGATAACGAACCGGTCGCACCAGTGACATCGACATGCATGTCCCCGTGGCCTTCCGATAGCTCCAATCGATCGCGCCGCGCAGGATCCGATCAGCCGCACCGCGGAGGAGCCACGCCCTCTGGCCAGTCACCTGGCCGACTTCCCGGATGAAGCGATTCAGGTAAACCATCTCGTGGCCAAGATGGAAGAGTTCGTCCGCGCCGGCCGGTGAGGCGGCGGACCCGATCAAGCCGTCGACGAGATCATCCA
>JAYUZK010000156.1:0-12739 GCA_043751835.1 Gemmatimonadota bacterium
CGCCATCAGCCGTGACGTCATCCCCGCCATGTACCGCCAGGACCCGGCAACGTCAATCGGCCAGTACGTCGATCTGATCGCCCGGGCCCTCGACCTGAAGGAGTCGTGAGCCGTGAGCGTCTTTGGCCGCGCAGGAACCACTGCCCTGCTCTTCCTCGTCATGACCCAGCCAGGGCTGGCGCAACAGACCGCCCCTCGGACCCTGTCGCTGGAGGAGGCGCTGCAGTTGGCACGTCCCGCAAGCGAAGCCGTGGCGCTCGCCCGAGTCGGGGTCGAGCGGGCCCGTGGCCTGCAGATCCAGGCCCGAAGCGAGCTCTTGCCTCAGATCAGCGGGGCGTTCTCCTATACTCGGCAGCTCAAATCGCAGTTCGACAACCTGTTCGGCGGCGGGACTGCGGACACCACCGCCAAAGCCCCGGCGCCGACCAGCTGCGACGCGTTCACCGCCAACCCCAACAAGCCGGTGGCCGAGCGACTTGAAGACCTGGAGAAGGCGGTCGCCTGCGCCACGACGGTGAATCCGTTTGCCGGATTCAGCCGCCTGCCGTTTGGCCGAAAGAACACCTACACTGTCGGGCTTTCCGGATCGCAATTGCTGTTCGACGGGGGCCGGGTGTTTGGCCAGATGAAGGCGGCCGATGCCGGCCGCGCGTCGGCGACGATCTCCCTGACGGCGGCGGAGGCTCAGCTCGTACTCGATGTCGTGCAGGCCTACTACGATGCGTCGCTGAGCGAGCGGCTGGTCGCGATTGCGGAAGCAACCCTGGCGCAGGCCGATACCACGCTGACGCAGACGAGGCTCCGACGGGAAGTAGGAACGGCGCCTGAGTTCGACGTCCTCCGGGCCACGGTCGCACGGGACAACCAGCGGCCGGTGGCGATCCAGGCGCGGACCCAGCGAGAACTGGCCCAGGTCAGGCTTCGCCAATTGCTCAACATTGCGACCGACCAGCCGCTCTCGCTGACCACCGACCTGACGGACACCACCCAGAGCCGGGTGCCCAGTCTCGCCCGGATCGCGAGCGCCTCGCCCGACACCGCCGCGGCGCACCGCTCGGCGGTCAGGCAGGCCGCCGAAGCGGTTCGGGCCCAGGAAGGCCTCAACGCCTCGTCCCGGGCCCAGCGGCTGCCCTCGCTGTCGTTGTCGTCCCAGTACAGCCGGCTCGCCTACCCCTCGAGTGGCCTGCCGGGGTTCAGCGAGTTCCTGACCGACTGGAAGCTCACGTTAGGCGGCCAGGTGCCGATCTTCACCGGGGGCCGGATCAAGGGCGACCGGATTCAGGCGAAAGCGGGCCTCGACGAGGCCAGGCTTCGCCACCGGCAAGTGACCAAGGCCGCAGAACTTGACGGCCGCAATACCGTCGCGCAGCTCGAGGCGGCCCAGGCCATCTGGCTCGCCAGCGAGGGAACGGCCGCGCAGGCGACCCGGGCGTATCAGATCGCTGACCTCCGCTTTCGCGAGGGCATCTCGACCCAGACCGAGCTGCTCGACTCCCGAATCGCTTTGCAGCAAGCCGAGGTCAACCGGGCGCAGGCCGCCAGGGATCTCCAGATCGCCCGGGTGCGAGTATCCCTCCTCTCCGACCTGCCCCTGGGTGGCGCATCCGCCGACCAGCAGTCGACCAGATCTCAAGCGCCGAGCCGTCCATCGGCGAGCCAAGCTTCGACCGGAGGACAGATTTTCCCATGATCGCGCGTCAGAAGGTTGCCCCTTTTCTTGCCGTGGCGGTCGCCGCGGTACTCCTCGGCTGCGGCAAAACGGCCGACCCTCAGGCATCGGCTGGCGCGGATCCCACGCCGGCCATGATCGGGCCCGAGAACCTGTTCGTCGCCGAGTCGCGGGGCCTGATCAACGGCCCGCAGATTTCGGGTACGCTCACCCCGGAGCGAGCCGCCACCATCCGCGCGGAGGTTGCCTCAACTGTGGTGCAGGCGCTGGTGGAGGCCGGTCAGTCGGTATTCCGGGGTCAGCTGCTCGGGCGCCTCAACGATGACGGGGTCCGCGACCAGGTGCTGTCGGCCAAATCGGGACTCCGCACCGCCACTGAGGCGCTCGCCGTGGCTCGGCGGAACGCGGACCGGGCCGAGAAACTGTCACGCGCCGGTGCCATGGCGGATCGGGATCTCGAGCAGGCCCGCTGGTCCGTGACGAACGCGGAGGCCGGGCTGGCCGATGCGGACGCCCGGCTGGCCGGGGCTCAGAAGCAGTTCGGCTACACCGAAATCCGGGCCCCGCTATCGGGAATCGTCAGCGAGCGCAACGTCAACAGCGGCGACAACGTATCGCTCGGCAACCCGCTCTTCTCGGTCGTGGATCCGTCGAGCCTCCGGCTCGAGGCCCAGGTGCCCATCACGGCCATCGCAACCCTCAAGGTCGGGACCGCGGTGCCATTTGCCATCGACGGCTACCCGAACCGTTCATTCGAGGGCCGGGTGACGCGCATCAACCCGGCCCTCGATCCCGCAACGCGTCAGGTACGGATCATGGTGTCGGTCCCCAATCAGGGCGGCCGCCTCGTCGCCGGCCTGTTCGCTCAGGGTCGCGTGGCCACGGAGGCACGGACGGGTATCGTGGTCCCCGGATCTGCGATCGACCGCCGGGGACTCCGGCCAACGGTGACGCGGATCGAGAAGGGGTTTGCCCGACGGGTCGAAGTCGCGCTCGGCATTGAGGACCCCACGGTCGATCGGGTCGAGATCACCACCGGCCTGGCGATCGGTGACACGGTCATCATCGGTGCGGCCCGCGGGGTTCTGCCCGGCACCAAGGTCCGTCCCACCGCGGCCGCCGAACGCACCGCGGCCGTGACCAGTCGCTGAAGGGAGCCGGCACATGGTTATTTCCGATTTCGCAATCCGGCGGCCGATCGTCACCATCGTCGCCATGCTGTCCCTGGTGGCGTTCGGGCTCGTCGCGCTATTCAAACTCAAGACCGACGAGTTTCCCGAAATCGACCCGCCAGTTGTCACCGTGGCCCTGATCTACCCCGGCGCTTCACCGGACGGCGTCGAGAAGGAAGTCATCAATCCCGTTGAGGAAGCCGTTGCGTCCATTGCCGGGATCAAGAGGACCATCAGCAACGCCGAGGACGGATTCGGCCTGCTGATGGTCGAGTTTCAGTTCGGGAAGCCCCTGGCTGAGGCGACACAGGACATCCGCGACGCGATCTCGACGATCCGCGGGGATCTGCCGCCGGAACTTAAGGAACCGATCATCCGAAAGTTCAATGACACGGACCGGCCGATCGTGTCGCTCGCGCTTGCCTCCGACCGCCTGACCCCCGGCGAGCTGACCCGGCTCGCGGATCCCGGCATGACCCGCGAACTCCGATCGCTCGGCGGCGTGGCCGAAGTCACCGTCGCGGGCAAGCAGAAACGCGAACTCACGGTGGAGATCAATCCGCCGGCCCTTCAAGCCGCGGGCATCAGCGTCGCCCAGGTCGTCCAGGCTCTTCAGTTGCAGAATCTGGCCGCGCCGGTCGGGCGGGTGCAAGGCAAGGACGCCGAACGTTCGATCCGCCTCAAGGGACGCCCCGAGGGGCCGGCCGATTTCGCCCAGATCGCCGTGGTAGAGCGGAACGGGCGGGTCATCCGCCTTGGTGAAATCGCCACGGTCAAGGACGGGTTGCAGGAACCCCGGACCCTGGCGCTCTTCAACGGGAAAGAAGCGGTGGGAATCGACATCAAGAAGTCGAAGGGCTACAGCACGACGGATGTGAGCAAACGGGTCCTGGCTCGAGTCGATGCCATCCGCGCCCGCCTCCCCCAGGGAGTGACACTGGATCTGGTCCGCGACTCGGGCGAGCGGGTGGACCGCTCGGTCTGGGAAGTCGGCAAGGCCTTGATCGAGGGTGCCCTGCTCACCGTGCTCGTCGTCTTTCTCTTCCTCAATTCGTGGCGCTCGACGGTCATCACGGGCCTGGCACTTCCGGTCTCGGTGCTGGCCTCCTTCATCGCGGTCTGGGCCTTCGGCTTCACCCTGAACCAGATGTCGTTGCTGGGATTGTCGCTGGCGATCGGGATCCTGATCGACGACGCCATCGTCGTCCGCGAGAACATCGTCCGTCACGTGGAGATGGGCAAAGACCATTTCCGGGCCGCCCGCGAAGGCACGGACGAAATCGGGCTCGCCGTGGCCGCGACCACCTTCTCGATTCTCGCCGTCTTCATTCCGGTGGCATTCCAGGGCGGCTTTACCGAGCAGTGGATGAAGCCGTTCGCGCTCACCATCGCCTGCTCCGTGGCCGTTTCGCTACTGGTGTCATTCTCGCTCGACCCGATGCTCTCGGCCTACTGGCCCGACCCGCACACGCCGGTTGAGCAGCGGAACTGGATCACCCGGACCCTCGACCGGTTCAACGCCTGGTTCGCCCGGCAATCCGAGAACTACAAGCGAGTCATCGCCTGGGCTCTCGACCACCGCATCTCGATGTTGATCATCACGGTGGGGACGTTCGTTGCCTCGTTCATCCTGCCGGGCAAGGGCCTCCTGGGCCTGGTCGGAGCCCTCGTCGGCATCGGCGTCATGGCGTGGTCGGCCGGCCGAGGCCGCCCCTGGCCGGTCAAGCTGGTCGGCATCGTTGGCGGGTTGGCCCTGGCGATCGGCCTCGAACGGGCTGCGCCGGAGTGGAAAAAGGTCGGGGTCGGGTTCTTCCCGATTGACGACAAGTCCGAGTTCTTCGCCAAGGTCGAGACCCCTCCGGGATCGACCATGGCCTACACGCGGCAGAAGGTCGAAGAGGTCGAGCGGGCTCTTCGGGCCCTGCCGGAGCTGCGCTACGCCTACAGCACGCTTGGGGGCGGACTGTCGGGTACGGTGGATGTGGCCAACATGTACATCCGCGTGATCCCCAAGAAGGACCGGCCGGGGCGCAGCGTCGAGGTGCTCGCGGCCCAGGTGCGGGACAGTGTGGCACGGTTTACGGGCGTCAAGACGTCGATCTACACAACAGACTTCGGGGGCGGGCGGAAACAACTGATGATCAACGTCCAGGGCGATGACCCCGTCCTGCTCCAGCAGATGGCCGAGCGGATCAGGGCGGAGGTTGCGCAGGTGCCCAATGTGGTGGATCTCGGCCTGTCCACCAAAGGCCAGAAACCCGAACTCAACGTCGAGCTGAACCGCGGCTTGGCCGGGTCACTGGGGATCACCGTGGGTCAGGTGGCCCAGGCGATCCGCCCGGCATTTGCCGGAATCGATGCGGGCGACTGGATCGATCCGAGCGGCGAGACCCGCGACGTCGAAGTCCGCCTCGCCCCTGAGTACCGGGCCCGGGTCACCGACCTCCATCAGCTGCCGCTGCTCGTGATGGGGCCCAACGGCATTCCGGCCACGATCCCGCTGGGTCAGGTTGCCGAAATCACGCCCAGCTTCGGACCCGCGGCGATCAGCCACTTGAACCGCAACCCGAACGTCGTGGTCGACTGGAATGTGGCCGGTCGTTCCACCGGCGAGGTCTTCGCCGACGTACGTTCCCGCCTGCTGGCCGAGGGTATCACCCTGGGCCAGCAGGCGATCGGCGGCATCCGGGTCACCGAGGGCGGCGACCAGGAGTTCCAGACCGAGACGTTCAACAGCATCGGCCTGTCCCTCGCCACGGCGATTGTCCTGATGTACCTCGTGCTGGTGATGCAATTCGGATCGTTCATGGACCCGCTGGCCATCATGGCTTCGCTTCCGCTCTCGCTGATCGGCGCCTTGCTGGGCCTTTCGCTGGCGAACTACACGATCAACATCATGAGCCTGATTGGGGTCATCCTGTTGATGGGCCTTGTGGCCAAGAACGCCATCTTGCTGATCGACTTTGCCAAGTGGACCCATGAGGACCGCGGCCTGTCCATCCGGGACTCGCTGATTGAGGCTGGCGGAATCCGCCTCCGCCCGATCATGATGACCACGGTCGCCCTGATCGCCGGCATGACGCCGATCGCACTGGGCACCGGCGAGGGCGCCCAGTTCCGGTCGCCCCTCGGCGTCGCCATCATCGGCGGGGTGATCACCTCAACGCTGCTAACGCTCCTCGTGATCCCGACCTTCTACGAGATTCTATACGAGATCCGCGAGAAGGTCCTCGGTGGAACTCGCTCGATCCGCAAGCCTCTTGAACCGGCGGCCGTTCCGGCGCTCGCCGAGGAGCGTGGTCAATGAACCGCCAGTCCACCAAGGATTTTCCCGATCACCACGACGCGGAGCTGCTGCTCCGCGCCTACGAGCTTCGGCGCGAGCCCGTCCTTCGGGAGGCCCGCAAGACCATCACCATCGAGTGGTTGCCGAAGTCCCTCGACGACCTCCGCGCGATCGCCCAATGGGACCACCCCCTGAATGCGGCGTTCCGGCAGGTCACCAGCTACTGGGAACTGGTCTACGGCATGGCCCGACACGGCATTGTCCACGCCGAGTACATGGCGGACTCAGCCGGGGGCGAGGGTCTCATTGCCCTGGCCAAGGTCTATCCATGGCTCGCCGAATTCCGCCAGGTCGCCGGGCCCCGCTTCCTCAGGAACACCGAGTGGGTTGCGACCGAGACCGACACCGGCCGGGACATCTTCGCTCGCCAAAAGACCCGCATCGATCAGATGCGGTCAGGCAGGTAGCGTCATGACGCCTCCCAAGAAGAAGACCGACTTCAAGCTCGCGTGGGGCGAAGCCAAGGTCCTGATCTGGCACCACCGCCGCCGGCTCTCGCTGGGCCTGGCCATCATGATGGTCAACCGCCTGAGCGGGCTGATCCTGCCGGCAAGCTCCAAGTACCTGATCGACCATGTTCTCGTGCCGGTCTCGACTCCCGCCTGGTGGGACCGCTGGCTCCCGACCGACCGTCACCAGCAGCTCCTGATGCTGGCCGCCGTCGCGATCGGCGCCACCCTGCTGCAGTCGATCTCCTCCTTCGCCCTGACCCGCATCCTCGGCGTGGCGGCCCAGCGAGCCATCACCGACATGCGGCGGAGCGTCATGGAGCATGTGATCCGGCTCCCGATTCGGGCCTTCGACTCGACCCAGACCGGCCAGCTGGTCAGCCGCGTCATGAACGACCCCGAAGGGATCCGGAACCTGGTCGGGACGGGGCTGGCCCAGATCACCGGCGGCATTGTCACCGCCACGATCGTCCTCGGCATCCTGTTCGTCCTCAATTGGCAGTTGACCGTCGTGACGCTGGTGGTCCTGCTCCTCTTCGCCGGCGGCATGGCCCTGGCTTTCACCAGACTGCGGCCCCTGTTCCGGGAACGGGCCAAGATCAATGCCGAGGTGACCGGCCGGCTCAATGAGACACTTGGGGGCATCCGGGTCGTCAAATCGTATGTCGCCGAACGCCGGGAGGAGCTGGTGTTTACCCGCGGGGCCCACAAGCTGTTCCGGAACGTGGCAACGACCATGACGGGCGTGTCGGGCGTCGCCGCTTTTTCGTCCCTCATCGTCGGCTCGGTCGGCGCTCTGATGATCGTGGTCGGCGGCGGGCGGGTGCTGTCGGGCGACATGACCATCGGCGACTACTTCATGTACATCCTCTTCACCGGCATGATGGCCTTGCCGCTGGTGCAACTCGCGGCCATCGGAACCCAAGTGAGCGAGGCGTTCGCCGGGCTGGACCGGATCCGCGAGCTCAAAGCGATGGCGACGGAAGACCAGCTCGACGCCGACCGCGATTCGATCCGGTCGATCGAGGGCCGGGTGGCCTTCGAGGACGTCTGGTTCGAATACAACCCCGGCGTGCCGGTGCTCAAGGGTATTTCGTTCACCGCCCCGGCCGGTACGACCACGGCCCTCGTCGGGTCGAGCGGATCGGGCAAGAGCACGCTGATGAGCCTGGTCATGGCGTTCAACCGGCCCACCAAGGGTGCGGTGATAATCGACGGACGGGACCTTGGCGGCCTCAAGCTGCGAGACTTCCGGGCCCATCTCGGCATCGTCCTCCAGGACAACTTCCTGTTCGACGGGACGGTCGCCGACAACATCCGATTTTCCCGGCCCGACGCCCCGATGTCGGAAGTGATCCGGGTGAGCAAGATCGCCCACTGCGACGATTTCATCGACGGGTTCGCCCAGAAATACGACACCGTGGTCGGGGAACGAGGCGTTCGGCTGTCGGGCGGGCAACGGCAGCGGGTCGCGATCGCGCGTGCGATCCTGGCCGAGCCGCGGATCCTGCTGCTCGACGAAGCCACCTCAAGCCTCGACAGCGAGAGCGAGGCCTTGATTCAGGACGGTCTCAATGCGCTCCGGTCAGGCCGGACCACCTTCGTCATCGCCCACCGGCTCAGCACCATCATGAGCGCGGACCAGATTCTGGTGATCGAGGACGGCCAGGTCGTGGAACGGGGCAACCACGCGGAACTGCTGGAACTCGATGGGCGCTACCGCCAGCTGTACGAGAAGCAGTACCGGATTGAACGCAATCGGTTTATCAACCCGGGTGAGGACTTTACCGGTACGCCGGAGACCGCCCGCTCGAGCTAGAAGCCTTCGCCCCGAGCGTCGTTATTCCGGCGAGCGAGAATGGAAGGGTCCGCAGTCGCTGCCCGGTCGCCGCGAACACCGCGTTGGCCACGGCGGGAGCGATCGGCGGCGTTCCGGGCTCGCCGACCCCCGTTGGATCCACCGTGCTCGGAGCAATGTGCACCTCGATCACCGGCATGTCGGCCATCCGAAGAACCGGATAGTCGTGGAAGTTGCTCTCCTTCGCCCGGCCACCGGCGATCGAGATCTTCCCCATCAACGCGGCGGACAGGCCGTAGACGATCGCGCCCTCCACCTGGGCCCGCACCGTGTCGGGATTGACTACGATCCCGCAGTCGATCGCGGCGACTACCCGCCGAACCTTGATCGCGCCAGCCACGATCTCGACCTCGGCGACCTCCGCTACATAGCTCCCGAACGATTCGTGGACCGCCACCCCGCGAAACCGGCCTGGCGGAAGCGGGGTTCCCCATCCAGCCTTGTCGGCGGCCAGAGCGAGGACTCCAAGGTGCCGAGGCGATTCCGCCAGCAAGCCGCGACGAAAGGCCAGGGGATCCTGCTTCGCCGCCGCCGCCAGTTCATCGACGAACGACTCCACCGCGAACGCGGTGTGGGTGTGGCCGACCGAGCGCCAGTATCCGACCGGCACCGGCGTCCGGGCCTGGTGGTACCGCACCTCGATGCTCGGAATCGCGTACGGCAGGTCGGCCACGCCTTCGACCCCGTTCGGATCGATCCCGCCCTTGAGCGGTCCGGCCAGGTGGGTGGCCCACTCTGGAAGGAAGGGCGGCATGAACTTGGCGAGAATCGACTGGCAGGCGACATGGTGCCGCCAACTCAATGGCCGGCCCGAGGCGTCGAGGGTCGCGATGGCGTGATGCCGCGCGGCGGGACGATAGAAGTCGTGCTGCATGTCGTCCTCGCGGGTCCACATCAGGCGCACCGGGCGGCGCACCGCCTTCGACGTCTCGACCGCCTCCCGCACCATGTCCAGCTCCGACCGGCGCCCAAAGCCGCCTCCGAGGAGGGTGGTCCAGACCGTCACCTTGTCGAGCGCCATGCCCGAGACCGACGCCGCGACCCCGCGTGCGCCGCCCCCCGCCATGTAGCTCGGTGCCGATTGGAACTGGGTCGGCACCCAAACCGTCACGCCATCGTTCCGCACCGAGGCGGTACAGTTCATCGGCTCCATCGTGGCGTGGGCCAGGTACGGGACATCGTACCTGGCTTCGATGGTCGAAGCGCCGGGAGTCGTCGCGTCACCGGTCTTCCGCGCCACCCGCCCCTCCTCCGCGAGGGCGCGGGCTAGCTCACGGTCAGTGGCGGCATCGTCCCACCCGGCGGCCGCCCCTTCCGCCCAGGTCAGCTTGAGCTTGTCGCGACCCTGCTTCGCCGCCCAGAAATTCAGGGCGACCACCGCCACGCCCGAGGAGATCGCGACGACCTGTTTCACTCCGGAAACCTGGAGCGCCGCCACAGAGTCGACCGACGTAACGGTGCCGCCGAAAACCGGGCATCGGGCCACGACCGCTACCAAGGCATTTTCGGGTTGAATGTCGAGGCCGAACCGGGCCCGACCGGTCACTTTGGCATTGAGATCGAGACGGGCAATCGGCTTCCCGATGAGGCGGAACCTGGCCGGATCCTTGAGAGTGATCGTGGCCGGCACCGGCTCCTTCGCCGCCCGGGCCACCAGCGAACCGTAGTCCGCCCGCCGGCCCGAGGCCCGATGCACCACTGCGCCAGGCTCGGTTTCACACTGCCCGGGCGCGACGCCCCAACCCCGCGCGGCGGCCGCAACGAGCATCGCTCGGGCTTTGGCCCCGGCCTCGCGCAATGGCTTCCAGGCCGCCCGGATCGCGGTACTGCCGCCGGTGGCCTGGATCTTCATCAGCGGGTTGTAGTAGGCCTCGTTGGCGGGAGCGAACTCATACCGGACCTTGGACCAGTCCGCGTCCAACTCTTCGGCCACCAGCATGGGGAGGGCAGTGCTGACCCCCTGCCCCATTTCGGCTCGATCCACGATCACGGTGACGACCCCGTCCGGCGCGATCCGAATCCAGGCATCGGGAACGAACGATCCGGCCGACCCGCCGGGGGCAGGCTCCGCCCGGCAGCCGTCGAGCATGACCGCCAACGTGAGCCCGCCGCCAACGGCACCAACAACCCGGACAAATTCGCGACGCTGCACGGACCCTATTTCCTCACCGTAGCCGCGTAGGAAGCCAGATCGCCAAGCGCGAACGTGTTCCGGTCGGCCGCGGCTTCGACTCGCACCGAATAGCCGGCCACCGCGTTGACGTCGGCGACGCTGAGCTTGAGAATGTCGCCGGTCGCCAACGCGCCGGAGATCACGACCCGGGTCGCCGTCGGGCCGGCCGCGGCCGAGGCAACCTGGAAACTCCCGACGGCCTTGACCGCCGTCACGGCGCCGCTGACCAACAGGAGCAGCGCCCCATCGGTCTGACTCGGCCCTACGTACGAGACCGTGAGATCGCCCGACACCGGACCGACCGGATCGGGCTTCTTCGCACCGCACGCCGCGGTGATCACGAGCAGGCCGGCAAGGGCGATTCGCCGCATAGTCAGTTCCCTTTCTCGCGGATCTTCACCGCCACCAACTGCTTTAGCAACTGGGGGGACACCGCCTGGCCATTCCGCCGCAACAGGGCGAGGAAGTCACCGACATCGTAAAGACCGTTCCGGTTCCCGAGTTGATCGAGGAAGTTCTTCTGGTCCTGGGTCAGCTTCGACCCTCCGAGAATCTCGGTGGTGGCGTCGGTGACGGGGACCTCAACTTCGACCAGGAAAGAAGCCTCGACGTCGTAGGGATGTCCCATTGGCAGCGTAAGGGTCACTCCGGCGGCGGTCGTGTCTCCCCGCCATCCGACAAAGATCGAGCCGCTGGCCGGCGCCGCCGTCAGCGTGACCGGCGTGCCCTCCGAAACGAAAAGGCCCGCAGCGAGGTCGCCGGGGCGATTGGCGGTGACGGCCCCCTGGCCGCCACCGCCGGTGAGCACCTGCACCCGGTGATCCGCTGAGAACGTCGCCCTGATCGTGTCGGGCTTGGCGCCACTGGTGACGGTACGGGTCCGGGGCCCGCCAATGCTCCAGGCGAGGAACGTCGCGCGGGTCCGCCCGGTGAGCACCTCCTGCACACTGTCGGCGCTGATCGTGAATTGATCCCCCTGCGGAATCACGTCTTCATACCGACCCCAAAGCTGGTTCGCGACCCGGACGGCGGCGCCTGGCAGCGACGACGCGACCACCGTCGGCTCCCGCCGGAGAAAGCGGAACCGCATGACCCGATTCGGCAATTGCTGGATCTGGTCCACGATGAACCCGGCGTAGTCGCCGTCGTTGGTTCGCGCGGGCGGGGTGCCTGAGAGCACCCACTTGGTGTTGCCGGTCGTCCCCGGATAGGGGTCACCGTCGTCACCGCGGTTCCGGTTGCCGCCGTTACTCCGCAGGTTATTGAGACCGTCGGCCTGCTCGAGCGCGACGCCCTGAATCGGGCCGGTGTTGATCCGGTTGCTGCTACGCCTCTGGGCAATCCGCAGGAGATCGATATGCCACAGCAAGAGCCCCGGCCCCTTGCGACAGTTTGATCTGCAGGTGCCTTGGATCGGCGCCGGCGTGTTCGGATTGAGCGCCGCCGTGTCCGACTCGACCGCCTGCCGATTCTCGACCAGCATCAGCTCGGTCGGCGAACTCATTTGCGCAAGGAAGACCGTGTCGGTGAACTGCCGCGGTCCGGTGGTGATCGTCCGGCTGGTCCCGAGAGTATCGACCGTGACCCAGCCGAGTTCGTTCAACGACCAGGCATCGTAGCCGGTTGGGCTGTACGCTCGGGAATAGTTGCCACTGCCCATGATCCCCCACTCGCCGATTCCTTCGGTGCCGCTCGAGCGGTCCGTGTCATAGAGATCGGGCAGGCCGAACGCGTGACCGGTCTCGTGCGACACCGTCCCGACCGGCATAATCGCGGCTGCATTGCACCCTGAGTCGCCGCCGACCTGGCTTTGCATCGTGTAGTTGTTCACGGAGATGAACTGCCCGGGGATCGGCTGGCCCTGCTTGTTCCGACGAGGGGTCTTGGTCACGTATTTCGAGCCCTTGTTCCATCCAGCGATAACATAGCGGTGTGCCCAGATCCCTGGACTTGGCACGCAGGCACCGTCCTTAATCGGCTGGATAAAAGTCACAAAATCGACATCGCCGTCGTCATCCCCTGAATTCGGTTTGCCGTCCGGACCGTCGTTATCGAAGGCGGACCACGCCGTA
>JAYUZK010000157.1:0-9932 GCA_043751835.1 Gemmatimonadota bacterium
GGCCGCCTCGATGATGAACTGGGCCAGGATGTCCTGGCGCTTGGCGCCTAACGCCTTCCGGATCCCGATTTCCCGGGTCCGCTCGCTCACGGCCATCAGCATGATGTTCATGATCACGATGCCGCCCACGACCAGCGAGATGGCGACGAGTCCGGGGAGCGCCGCGAAGAGCACGGCCGAGATGGTTCTCCAGCCCGACAGGGCGCCCTCGGCGGTCTGGATCGCGAAGTTGTCGGCTTGGTTGGGCCGGAGCCGGCGCCGAACCCGCATCAGCTCCTCGGTCCGCTCGACCGCCGCCGTCATCGCGCCGACCGAGGGCGACTGGACGTGGAGTTCATCCATGTTCCTGAGCCGACAGGCCTGATGGCGGGCCGGGCTGTCGAACGGCATGATGACGAACTTGTCCATCGAGAACCCGAACAGGGTCCCCTGCTTCTGAATGACGCCGATCACTCGGTAGGGCAGGGTGCCGACGGTAGCGGACCGGCCGACGGGATCGACCCCCGGGAAGAGCTTCTCCGCGACTTCCGCTCCGATGACGGCCACCGCCGCACCGGCGCGGGACTCCTGGGGCGTAAAGGGGCGGCCCGCGGAGAACTCATAGTTCTTGATCCGGAAGTACGGGGCATCGACCACCGAGAGGGAAATACCCTTGGCGCTCCGGTTCCCGACCGTGACCCGGCCGTTCTCGTCGCAACTGCGGGAGAAGAGCGCGGGCGTCTCCAGCTTCGCTTCGACGAAACTGGCGTCCTGGTTGTTGATCCGCGGACGCCGCATCCATTCCCGCCAGGTCTCCTCGGTGATGTTGCCCATTTGCATGTTGGGCACCCGGCGGAGCTGGAAGGTATTGAGGCCGACGAGTCGGTTGGCGAACTCCTCCTCCATGTACACGTTCATGCCCTGGACGATGGACACGACCGCGATCAGGAAGGTGACGCCGATCAGCACGCCGATGAGGCTGAAGAAGCTCTTGAGCTTCTGGCTCCACAGGGTGCTGAAAGCCATCCGGACGGCTTCGAAGACGGGCATCGTCAGGCCGCCTGGACGCGTTCCTGGCGGGCGTCGTTGGCCACTCGACCGTCCTTGAGCGTGACGACGCGAGCCGCATGAGCCGCGATCTCGGCCTCGTGGGTTACCACGATGATGGTCTGGCCCTGCGCCTGGAGCCGGTCGAAAACCCGCATCACGCCGGCGCTGGTGGCGCTGTCGAGATTGCCGGTCGGCTCGTCCGCGAGGAGGATCGACGGCTCGTTGACGAGGGCTCGGGCGATCGCGACCCGTTGACGCTGGCCGCCGGACAACTCGTTCGGCTTGTGATCCATCCGGTCGCCAAGGCCGACCCGCTCCAGGGCGGAACGGGCCCGGTCCCGCCGCGCGCGCGACCCGACGCCGGCGTAAACGAGGGGCAGTTCGACGTTCTGAAGCGCCGTGGCACGCGGCAACAGGTTGAAGGTCTGGAACACGAAGCCGATTTCGCGATTGCGGACCCGGGCCAGGGCGTCGTCCGGCATCCGGGAGACCTCCTGGCCGTTGAGCCAATACTCGCCGCTGGTCGGGGTGTCGAGGCAGCCCAGCATGTTCATCATGGTCGACTTGCCGGATCCGGACGGTCCCATGATCGCCACGTACTCGTTCCGGGCGATCTCGAGGGAGACGCCCTTGAGCGCCTGCACCCGCTCCGCGCCCATCAGATATTCACGGGTCAAGTCGACGATCTGGATGACGAGATCACTCACGGCTTCTTGCTGCCCTTCTCGTTCTTGGCGGACTTGACCCGGGTCGAGTCCTTCATGTCGCGGACCGCTTGGTAAGGGCCGGCCACGATCGAGTCGCCGGTCTTGACGCCGGCGATCACTTCGAAGAACTCGTCGCCGGCGATCCCGACTTTGACGGGGCGGAAGGTGGCAACACCGTTCGTGATCACGAACACCCCCTCGCGGTCCTTCTGCTTGGTGGTCAGGGCCTTGGTGGCCGCCGGATCCTTGAGCTCATTCGGGAGCTCTTCATGCTGCCGGACGGTCAGGGCGATGATCGGGATCGCCACGGTTCTGCTCCGGGTGTCGGTCACGATCCGGGCGGTGGTCGAGAGATCGGGGCGCACGCCGGCCGGCGGATTGTCCAAGGTCACTTCGACGTCGAAATCGACGGCGCGGTCGGATGAGCCGCCGCTCGCCTGGGCCGAGGTCGCCGCGGCGTTGGAGATCTTGGTGACTCGGCCGACGAACGAGCTGTCGGGGAAGGCATCGATGGTGACCTGGACCGAATCGCCAAGGTGGACGCGAACCACGTCGGTCTCGTCGACCTTGACCTTGGCCAGGATGGTGCCCAGATCCGCGACCGTCATCAGCCGGCCGGTCTCGCGGGAAAACGTTCCGGGGACGGCCACTTCGCCGACTTCGACCGGAAGCCGAACCACCCGGCCGTTGATCGGCGACATGATCCGGGTCTTGGACATCTGGTCCCGGGCTTCCGAGAGCGAGCCGCGGGCCTGCTCGACGTTGGCCGCCGCCGCGTTGTACGATGCCTTGGCGACGTCGTACTGCTGCTGGGCCTGTTCGACCTGTTCCAGGGCCACGAGCGCGGCGTTGATCTTCCGCATCTCGTTCCAGCGATCGAGCTGGCGCTTCAGCTGATCACGGTTGGTTTGGGCCTGGACCATCTGAGCCTGGCTCGACGCGAGGAGGCCTTCCAGCCGCTTGACGGCTGACTGGTACTGGGCCGGGTCGATCTGGATCAGGAACTGACCTTTCTTGACCAGGTCACCTTCCTTGACGCCGAGCTGGACGATCCGTCCGGTGATGTCGGCTGAGATGTCCACCTGGGCATCCGCTTCGATCTTGCCACTGGCCGTGACCGCCGCGACCAGGTCTCGCTGACCGACGGTCTCGATTTTCACCTCGACGGGCTTGCCACCCTTGTTGGCGGCGGTCAGCGAGAAGATCGCCGCGCCGGCACCGACCAGGATCACCACCGCGAGACTCCACTTGGTTTTCTTCGACATTGCGTTCGTTCTCGCGATCAGCGGAGTGGGCGGCCAACGGCGAGTTCGAGCGCCGCGATGGCCTTGTGATAGTCATACACCGAATTCACGTAGTCGCCCTCGGCCCGCTGGACGTTGTTCTGGGCATCGGTCACGTCGAGAGCGCTCCCGCTGCCGAGGCGGTAGCGGTCCTGCGCCAGGCGAAGCTGGTCCCGTGCCGCGTCCCGGTTGGCGGCCTGGACGGCGATCGCGCGGAAGGATGTCTGCACCGCGAGGAACCGCGACTGCACGTCGGTCCGGGTCTGGAGCTCGCGGGCCCGGACGATCTCGCGGGCGTCGTCCCGCTGGGCCCGGGCCTGCGCCACGGAAAGATCGCGCGAGAAGGCGTCGAAAATCGGCAGCGAGATCTGGACCGAAGCCCGGAATGGCTGGGACGAGAAGTGGAAGGGGAAGACGCTGTTTCGCGACAGGATCTGGTTCGAGACGCCGGGCAGCAATGCAGCGCCGGTGACATCGAGACCCGAGAATGTCTTGCAGTCGCCGATGGTGCCGTTCCCGTTCTGTCCGCCGATGCCGCCGCCGGGAAGGCTCCGGATCAGGCTGTTCTGGAACTCGCAGTTGGAAAGATTGCCCTGGGCGCTGCCGAGGGCCGAGCCGAGGAGGACGCCCTCGTTGGTGAACTGCTGGGTGAAACCGTTCCACCCCGCCGAGAAATTGAGAGACGGGAGGTAGCGCGACTTCTGGCCCTTGAGCGCGTAGCCGGAAGAGAGTTCGCGGGCGCGGGCGGCCCGGAGTGTGGGGTTCTGCTCGGTCGCGACTGACATCAGTTGGTCGAGCTGCCAGGTCGGCTCCGCCACCGCGAAGGAATCGCTGAGACCGACCGTGGCGATCACCATCGGCGCGTTGATGCCCATGCGCCGGAACAATTCGAGTTTGGCGTCGCTCTCGGTCTGATCCGCTCGCAGCAGCCCGACGTCCGCCTGGCCTTTCTGGACCTGCGCCTGCTTGACGTCGAGGATGGTCGCCTGGCCGACCTGGTAGCGGGCCTGCGCGAGGGTCAGGAACTCCCCGTTCCGGACCACCTGCTGGCGGGCGACGCCGGCCTGGGCGATTGCCTGGAGTGCGGCGAGATACTGAAACGTCACCTCGTATTGGAGCGACATCCCGGCGAAGTTGATGTCTTCGCCGATGGCGTTCTGACCGGCCTTCTGCTGACTCGGTGCCGAGAGGGTCGAGCCGGACAAGGCCCAGTCGAGCTGGACCCCATAGCCCGATGACAGCGCGGGCGAGGACTGATTGAAGAACGAGCCGCCGAACGTCGCGGAGCCGGAGCCGGTGTAGGAGAGACTCCCTCCGGTCGACAGGCTGGGCAGAAACGCCGCGGCATAGGCGTTTCGGACACCCCACCGCGCGACACCGGCACCGTTCAGCGTCTGCCGATAGGTCGGGCTGTTCCGCCGGGCCTGCTCAAGGGCTTGCCCAAGCGACAGCATCGTCGTCGGGGCGGGCCGCGGAACCGGCTGCTGGGCGGCCACAATTGGAGTTGAGCCAGCCAGAATCACGGCGGCAAGTGCCCACGGCCTCATCGGGTCAAATCCTTTCGTCTTGATGTTTCGGGAACGAACGCCTGTACGGCGACTCTGAAACATTGGTTTCAAGTTGCGACAAAGCCTCGCCAAGCCTGGCCCCGCATCATGTCGCGAATCTTGGAAATGTAACCCGTTGCCGCGGTGATGCTTAACGGTATCGGCAGCGGTCGATCGAGAAGCCCGGTGGCCGTTCATGGGACGAAACGTCCCAGAGCCGAACACGGGTGTTGCCGCGCGGGAAGGTCGGTCACCTTTGCCTCGTTGTACCAACCGGCAATAAGTTCGAGGCCGGGGGCGAGATGATCGAGACGGAGCGGTTTGCGGGGCGGATGCGACATTGGCTCGTTCGGCACGGCTGGCTTCTTCTGCTGGTCGCCGGCGAGGCGCTTCTGGCGGAGTGGATCCGGCTCCCGCGTCCGGCGATCGCGGTCGGTGCCGTCCTCTGCTGGGGACTCAGCGCCCTGCCGGTGGTGGGCCGCCGTGGTGCCGGGACCCTCCTCGCTGGGCTGCTCGTTGCCAAGGCGGGATTGCTCGGCTGGTCGCACTACCGGATCGACCGGATCGAGCGGACCTGGCCGCAGGTTCGTGAGCAGCTGGTGTCGGAGGCCGCCGATCGGTGGCTCCGGGACCTCCGGTCATCCCGCGGGCTCGTCGAACGAATCGCGAGCGGTGCCGTTGGGCTCGAGCGACTCGGCCGGGAAGCCGTGTTCGAGCGGCTCCGGCGCGAGGTCGCGCGGGAGCCGCTCGAGGTCGGCGTCGTCGTGATCGAGGCCGACGGCACGCCCTACGCCTGGGCCGGCCGGCACCGGTTGGCCCCGGATGTGGCGGGCGATTCGATCGATTTCCGAGCCTCGCCCTACTACGCGGTGCTCGAGGCCCGGCGGCACCTGGGTCAGGGGCGGACCGCGATCGCCTCGCTGCTGCTCGCCGCCGATTCGACGGTGCCGGACCAGGCCCGGAGTCTGGCCCGGCGGTTCCAGCAGCGCACCGGTGTCGGGGTCGAGGTGCTGCCACGGGGGGTGGCACCCGACACGTCGGACGTCTTCGACTATCTCGAGCCCTCGGCGGACGGGTCGTCCCGGCTCCTTTTCAGCGTCCAGCTCGATCCACCGACCCAGAGCGCGGCGCACCTGCGGGCGTATCGGGCCGCGGTCTTCCGGCTCGTCGTGCTGGCCGCGGCCGCGCTGGTCCTCGCGCTGGTGGTCGCACCGGCCGGGCCGTTCCGGTTCGTGCTCGCGGCGGTTCCGGTATGGGTGGCCGGCCGGGCGCCGTTAGGCGGCGCTCTTCCGCTCCCGGCGCTGTTTTCTTCCGGCACCTTCAGTCATCCGTTGCTCGGTCCGGTGTCGGAGACGGCGGGCCCGCTGATGCTCCTGGCCGCGTTCCTCGCCTTGGTGGCGGCCGCACTCCTCGGACGCCGCCGGCGGATCGGCTGGTGGGGGGGGCCGGTTGCGGCGGCGCTGCTCCTCGCCGCACCCTATCTCGTGAGTCAGCTCGGGCGCGGGATTCAGGTGCCGCCGGGCGGCGCCCCAGCCAGTCTCTGGTTCACCTGGCAGGCCACCGTGTTTCTGGTGGCGACGTCGATCATTCTGGCGGCGGCCGCCCTCGTTCCCGATGGCTCGCCGCGGGTCTGGCCGGCGGCGGCCGGCGCGATCGGGGCGGTCGGGGTGGCGACGATCGGCCTCGTGGTCTGGAACGCCCGGTACGGGTGGCCCGACTGGTACCCGTTTCTGTGGTCCGCGGCGCTGGCGCTGGTGATCTGGCCGGGGCGGCGGGCCGCCCGGCTCGCCGGGATCGGCGTTGCCGTGGGGGCCGCGGCGGTGCTGATGGTCTGGGGAGCCGAGGCCGAGGGGCGGGTGGCCGCGGCGCGGGCCGACCTCGGCTCGTTAGGTACCCGGGCCGACCCGATGGCGATTCCGCTGCTCGATGCCTTTGCCGACCGGGTCGGGGTCGGGGCCGCGCCTCGCACCGCGTCCGAACTATTCGCCATCTGGCGGTCGTCGCCCCTGTCGCGCCAGGCGTTTCCGGTCGCCCTGGGCCTCTGGTCCATCGCCGGAGAGAGCCGGGCTCAGCTCAAGCTCGACGAGGTCGATCTGCCCGACACACTGGTTGCCCGGGCGGTGCGGGAATTCGGTCCCGGGCTCCCTCGGACGATTCTCCCGTTCCAGCGGAACCCGGGGGTGCACTACCTGGCGCTGGTCCGGGTCGATGGGTCGACGGTGCTGTCGGTCGGGCTGGGGCCCCGGACGAGCCTGGTCCGGCAGGCGCGGCTTGGCCGGCTGCTCGATCCCGAGCTGTCCACCGCGCCGCTCTACCGCCTGACGCTCTCGCCAACCGGCTCGCTCGACCAGCCCGATTCCGGGGTGGCGCTCTGGGTCCGGGAAGGGTGGACGGCCCGGGGCCGCCGGACCGTGGCGATGGGGGACGGTGCTCGGGACGTGAATGGGTTGGTGGACCTTGGGGCGCCCCAGAGCCTTCTGGTGCGGGGGAGCCTGCTCGTCGTGCTCGATCTCGTCCTGCTGTTCGGGCTGGCGGGCCTGGCCAGCTGGCTGGCGACCGGCCGGATCGAGCGGCCGGCGTGGTGGCCCGAATGGCGGGCGTTCCGGACCAGAATCACGTTGGCGTTGGGCGGTTTCTTCCTGATCCCGGCGGCGGGGTTCGCGCTGGTCAACATCGTGGAGCTGGCCAATGAGGGGCGGAGCCGGCGCGACCTGATGATCGCGCAGACCCTTCGCGACGCGTCGCCCGGCGCGACGTTGCCCCTCGGCGCCGGGTTCGAGGTCGACCGGGCCCTCGAGGGCCTGAGCGAGCGAGTGGACGCTAATCTGGTCCTGTTCCAGGACGGCCGGCTGATCGGGTCGAACGGCGGCGGCGTGTTCGAGGATTTTGGCGTGGTCGACCCGTTGGTCGATCCGGCCGTGTTCCACCGGGTTCAGCTCGAGGGGGAACCGACGGCGGTGACCGATGGGCCGAGTTCGACGTTGCCGGCCCGGCTGGGGGTCCGGTCGGTGAGGCTCCCAACGGGCGACGCGGCGATGCTGGCGTCACCCGAGACGGTCGGCGATCCGGGGATCGGCGCTCAACAGCGGGACCTCGCCTACGGGCTCGCGCTGGCGCTGGTGATCGGCTTCGTGGCCGCGGTGGTTGCGGCGCAGATCTCGGCCCGGGCGCTGTCCCGTCCCGCCGCGGACCTTCGCGACGCCGCGCTTGCCTTCGGCCGCGGAGAGCCGCTGCCGACCCCGGCGGGATCGCCGCCGACGGAGTTCGAGCCGGTATTCCGGGCGCTCGACAAGATGGCCGCCGACGTCCAGGCCACGCGGGCGTCGGAGGAGCGGGCGGCCCGGGTGCTGGCGTGGGGGGAGATGGCGAACCAGATCGCCCACGAGATCAAGAACCCGCTCACCCCGATGCGACTCGGGATGCAGCATCTCCTCCGAGTCCACCGGGACGGGCGTCCGATCGGCGCCACCCTCGAGGAGACCTCCAAGCGGATCCTCGGGGAAATCGACCGGCTCGACACCATCGCCCGGGCCTTCAGCCGGTTCGCCGCTCCGGCCGAGGGTCGGCCAGCCCCGGAGCCGACGCCGTTAGGCGAGGTTTGCCGGGAGGTCGTGGCGCTGTACGGCATCGCCCCGGACGCGGCGCCGGTGACGCTGGAGGTGAGCCGCGACCCCGTGGTGCTGGCGCAGCGCGACGAGATCAAGGAAGCCCTGATCAATCTGCTCGAGAACGCCCGGCATGCCGACGCCCGGGCCATCGCGGTGCGGGTCGACGGGCCGCGCCTGTCGGTCCGGGACGACGGAGTGGGGATCCCGGCCGACCGCCTGCCGCGGATTTTCGAACCCCGGTTCTCGACCACCACGAGCGGTTCGGGCCTCGGGCTTGCGATCGTGAAGCGACTGGTTGAGGGCTGGGGCGCCGTGATCGAGGTGACGAGCGAACCGAACGTCGGGACCGAGGTGACGATCCGGTTTCGATCCGCGGAGCGTTAGGCGGTGATGGGTGCCGGCGGGAGCCATCGGGCCAGTATGGCTGCCAGATCCTCCTGCTGGACCGGTTTGCTGATGTAGTCGTTCATCCCGACCGCGAAGCAACGGTCGCGGTCGGTGCTCAGCGCCGCGGCCGTCATCGCGACGATCGGAATCGCCGCATACGGGGCCCCGCTCGCCCGGATCGCCAGGGTGGCGTCGTAACCGTCCATCTCCGGCATCTGGCAATCCATCAGCACCAGATCGAACCGTTCGCCGGCCAGACAGGCCAGTGCCTTGAACCCGTTCTCCGCCAGCGTCACTTCGCACCCGAGTCGCTCGAGCATCCAACGGGCGATCCGCTGATTGGCCGGGTAGTCCTCCGTCAGGAGTACCCGACCATGAAGCCGGGTCGGGCCGGAGGGCCGTGGCGTTGCCGGAGCGTCAGCCGGCTCGGCGGTTCGGAAAGGAATCAGCACGGCGAATGTGCTGCCGGCGCCGGGTTCGCTGGTGGCCGTGATCCCGCCACCCATCAACTCGGTCAACTGGCGGCAGATGGTGAGGCCGAGGCCGGTGCCACCGTATTTCCGGGTGGTGGAGGTGTCCGCCTGGGTGAACTTCTCGAAAATGCTGGCGACTTTGTCGGGTGCGATGCCGATGCCCGAATCCCGGATGGTGAACCTGATCGGTTGGACATCGGGCGGTCCGGGCTCATGGGTCACGTGCACCATCACGAAGCCTTGCTCGGTGAACTTGATGGCGTTGTCGATCAGGTTGGTGAGCACCTGGCGGAGGCGGCCCGGGTCGCCAAGGACCCGGCCGGCGATCCCGTCGCCGAACCCGGTCCGGAGCTTGATTCCCCTGGCCTCGGCTTTGGCCGCGAGGAGGGTGGTGACGGCGGTGACGGTCTCCCGCGGATCGAATGGGATCGACTCGACCCGGAGTTTCCCGGCTTCGAGCTTCGAGAAGTCCAGGATGTCGTTGATGATGGTGAGCAGATCGCGTCCCGAACTCGCGATCGTCTCGGCGAGGCCCCGCTGGTCAGGGGCGAGGCTGGAGTCGAGCAGCATGGCCACGGTGCCGAGCACCGCATTCATCGGGGTCCGGATCTCGTGGCTCATGTTGGCGAGGAACTCGGACTTGACCCCGGCGGCGCGGAAGGCCGCGTCCCGGGCCTGGCGCAGTTCGGCCGTGCGCTGCTCGATCGCGGCCTCGAGGCCCTTGTTGATCCGCTTCAGCTCGCTCCGGAGTTCCTCCGACCGGAGATTGGTGGCGCAGCTGGTCATCACGATCGAAATCAGCTTCTGGCAGCCGTCGGGAATGAACGGAGATCGCTCGGCCACTGTGCCGAGGAACATTCCGAGGGGCCCGTTGCGGGTGGCGAGCGCGTGGAGCATC
>JAYUZK010000158.1:0-18067 GCA_043751835.1 Gemmatimonadota bacterium
CATGATGGCGGGCGAGTCGGGGTCGATCGCCGAGATGCCGGCCGCGACCCGGCGACTGTTAGGCGCCTATGAGGGCCTCCGTGGCTACCACATGCTGCCCGAGGGTGGGGCGGCCCCGACCCTCGAACGGAAGGCGGCCGAGGCGATGGGGCTCACCCGGGCGGCGGAGCTCTCCCAGGTGAATCTGCTGCCCGAGGAGGCCGTGGCCCAGCAGGCGCTCTTTCCCCAAGGCCGGCTCGACCAGGACCTCCAACAGGTGGACCTCCGCGAGCGGAACTCCTGGCGGCTGCTGATGGCCGAGGTGCCGACGGTCGAGTTGCTGGAGGTGCAACTGGTGAACGCGGTGGCCCCGTTCATTCTGAACGCGCGCCTGAAGCCGCTGATGCTGCGGGCTCCGAGTCGGGACAAGCACATCGTGAACGTCTCGGCGGTCGAGGGCCAGTTTTACCGGCGGTTCAAGACTACCCGTCATCCTCACACCAACATGGCCAAGGCCGCGCTCAACATGATGACCCGGACCTCGGCCACGGATTACCACGCCGGCGGAATTCACATGAACGCGGTGGACACCGGCTGGGTGACCGACGAAGACCCCGAGGTCCTCGCGGCCCGGAAGACCGCCGAACACCGGTTCCATCCCCCGCTCGATATCGTGGATGGCGCGGCCCGGATCGTGGACCCCATCATCGACGGGATCAACACCGGGACGCATGTCTGGGGTCAGTTTCTCAAGGACTACCGGCCGACCGACTGGTAGGGGATCCGGACCACCTCGCCGGTCAGGGTGTCTCCCCCGATCGTGAGATAGAGATGACGTTCGGTGACGGTCAGCTCGAGCTTCATCCGGCGGCCGAGTCGGGCGGCGAGGTCGGCCAGGAAGGTTCTGTCCATCGCGTAGAGTTCGAGCGCCTCGCTCCGGTGGATCCGCTCGTCCGCCAGCTGGCGGAGGAGGACGGCGGGGTCCTTGTGGATGTAGACGGCGACCCGGGGCGCCAGCTTGCTGGCCCGGTGGAGCCGGGCGGCGTCGGGATAGCCGATGTCGATCCAGGCCTTCCACGCACCGGTCAGGTCCTTGATCGCGATGGCGGGCTCGGTTCCGCTGGACAGGCCGGCCGAAAATGTGATCCCGGCGTCGTACTCGAGACAATAGGCCAGCATCCGGGTCAGGAGCGACTCTTCAGTCTCGGATGGATGGCAGGCCAGGCGGAGCGAGAGGGATTCGTAGACCCCGCGGTCGGTGTCGGCGAGCTGGACATCGAAGGTGTACATCGTTGCGGTGAGGGCCATGCCCAAACCTAACCCAGAGCGAACGGGCGGGACCCAGAGTGGCACTGTTAGGCATGCAGGAGGTGACGGTGGCGTTCGGCGGGCCGCCAGTGCTCGACCGGGCGAGCTTCGGGCTCGACCGGGGCGAGCGGGTGGCATTGCTGGGCCGGAACGGGACCGGGAAGAGCACCCTGATGAAGCTGCTCGATGGAACCATCGAGCCCGATTCAGGGCTTGTCGTCCGGCAGACCCGGCTCCAGGTGTCCCGGCTCGAACAGGATATCCCCCTCGATCTTGAGGGGAGCATCTTCGACGTGGCCGCCGGCGGTCTGGGAGAATCGGGCACGCTCCTGGCTCGGTATCACGAGGCTACGATCCGGGTTGGCCACGGGGGCGGGGATCAGGCCCTGGCCGATATGGACCGGCTTCATCATCTGCTCGATGCCCGCGGGGCGTGGCAGTTGCAGACCCGGGTGGAAACCGTGCTGTCCCACCTTGGCCTCGATCCCGACGCACCGTTTCTCGAGGCGTCGGGCGGCCGGCGCCGGCAGACGTTGCTGGCCCGGGCGCTGATCCGCGAGCCAGACGTGCTGCTGCTCGACGAGCCAACCAACCATCTCGATGTCGAAGCGATCGAGTGGATGGAGGGGTACTTGATCGAACGCGGCATCACCCTGCTGTTCGTGACCCACGACCGGGCCTTCCTCCGCCGCCTCGCCACCCGGGTGATCGAACTCGATCGCGGGCGCCTGACCGACTGGGCGGCGGACTACGACACCTTTCTTGAACGGAAGGAAGCGGCGCTCGGGTCCGAGGAACGGGAATGGGCCCTGTTCGACAAGAAGCTGGCCCGCGAGGAGGCCTGGATCCGTCAGGGCATCAAGGCCCGCCGGACCCGGAACGAGGGCCGGGTTCGGGCCCTGGAGGCGCTCCGGCTTGCGCGGCGGGCGCGCCGGGACCGGATCGGCACGGTCCGGATGCAGGCCCAGGAGGCCGAACGCTCCGGGCGCCTGGTGATCGAGACGAAGGATCTGGGCTTCTCCTACGGGGAGCGGCTCCTCGTTCGCGGCCTCACCACGACCATCGCCCGGGGAGATCGAGTCGGCCTGATCGGCCCGAACGGGTCAGGGAAGACGACGCTTCTCCGGCTGTTGTTGGGCGAACTGGGCCCGACCAACGGGGAAATCCGCCACGGCACCAACCTCGAGATCGCCTACTTCGATCAGCTCCGGGAACAGCTCGATCCCGATCGAACCGTATTCGACAGCATCGCCGGTGGAGCCGACCACGTCGACATCGGACCGAATCGCCGCCACGTCCTCGGCTACCTCCAGGATTTCCTCTTCCCGCCCGATCGCGCCCGGACGCCGGTGCGGACCCTCTCCGGCGGCGAGCGGAACCGGCTGCTGCTGGCCCGGCTCTTCACCCGGTCGTTCAATCTGCTCGTTCTCGACGAGCCGACCAACGATCTTGACATCGAGACGCTCGATCTGCTCGAGGAGCTGCTGCTGGAGTTCTCCGGCACGCTGCTGGTGGTGAGCCACGACCGGGCGTTCCTCGACAACGTGGTGACCAGCACCTTGGTGATGGAAGGCGACGGCCGGGTCGGCGAGTACGCCGGCGGCTACCAGGACTGGGTCCGCCAGCGGGACAAGGCCGCCGCGGATGCGGCGAAGCCGGCGCCGAAGAAGATCGAGGTTCCCGAGCCACCGACCCGGAAGAAGAAGGGGTTGTCATTCAAGGAAGGGCGGGAACTCGAAGGCCTGCCGGACCGGATCGAACGGATGGAGCGGGATCGGGACGAGCTGCACCGGTCGCTGGCGGATCCGGCGTTTCTCCGCGACGGCCTGGCCACGGCCGGTGCCAAGGCGCGTCTGGCGGGGATCGACGCTGAACTGTCCGCCGCCACTGTCCGATGGGAAATCCTGGAGGCGATCGCCGCGAACGGGCGTTAGGTCAGGGCCGCGGCCGCCGCCCGGCCGGTCCAGAGCCGCCTGGTGGCGGCGGTGGTCACCACTGCGATACCGAAGCCGGCCAGGGCGTCGATCGCGTAGTGGACCTGGAAGTACACCACGCCCACGCAGATCGCGACCGCCACCGGCAGCAGCAGGAGGCCGAGGGGTCGCCACATCCTGAGGCCAAGCATCGCGGCCGCCATCGACGCGGCCACGTGGCTCGACGGAAAGGCGGAGCCCCACGAGTCCGCCCGGTCGATCAGATCCTGGACCATGCGGGCCGGGAGCCGGGTGTGGAGCGCATCGGTCGGCCAGCCCCACAGGTACGAGGGTCCGGCCACCGGAAACAGCAGGAAGAGGATGTAGCAGGTGAAGAACGTGAGGGTGATACCGAAGATCATCTGACGGGCGCACTCGTGGCGCTTCCGCCACCAGAGGGCCGCCGGCGCCGCGATCAGCACCGGAAAGAACGACAGATAGGACAAGGACAGCGGCCAGGACACGGCTGTCGAGTTGGTCTCACGGCTCCATTCATGGGCCACCTGCCGGCCGAACGTCGCCGCCTCCCATCCTTGGACGACCGCGTCGTACGACAGCCCGGCGGCTTCCCGAGGGGCGTTGACCAACCCGACCGATCCGTACACGGCGGTGAGCACGACGAGCGGGTACCACTCGGCCAGAAAGGAGGGCCTGGTGCCGGCCTGCCGCCGCGCCTCGGCGGCGAGCAGGACCAGCAGGATCAGCAGGCCGTGGGCTCCGAGCAGGAGGCCGAGCTCGAGCGGCGACAGGCGAAGGTCGCGGGTGCCGATCGCCTGCACGGTCAGGATCAGGAAAGACCCCGTCGTGTAGAGGAGCGTAAGAAAGTCGAGCGGCGCCAAGGGCCGGCACACACGCGACTTCGGGCTGGGCTCGGGCATCGATGCTCGGCTGAGGGTTGGCTCTCCGGCCACCACCCAACCTGGACGGGGCTTAGTAAAGATGGCATTACGGGCGTGGAGACGCCATCCTCCCGGGCTCGGCTGGTTGCGCGCGGCCTCCGGCCCGCGCTTATTTCGGGCTCTATGATCGCCACCGACAAAGACTTACCCCTGCCGGGCGGGGCCGACAAACGCGCCTACGTCCGGGGCATCTTTACGGCGATCGCCCCGCGCTACGATCTCCTTAATCACCTCCTGAGCCTCAACATCGACCGCCGCTGGCGGCGCGACGCGGTGAAGGCCCTGGGCTGGGAACGGACCCCGGCCGGCACCTATCTCGACCTTTGCGCTGGGACGCTCGACCTGGCCGCGACCCTCGGCAACAATCCTGGCTTCCAAGGCCGGGTCATCGGCGCGGACTTCGTCACGCCGATGCTGATCCTCGGGCGCGGCAAGTCGAGGGCGGTGGTCCCCGTCACGGCCGACGCCCTCGATCTGCCATTCCCGTCGGCGTACTTCGATGGTGCCACGGTGGGGTTCGGCCTCCGGAACCTGATGGATCTCGACGGGGGGCTCGCCGAGGCCGCCCGCGTGCTCAAACCGGGAGCCCGGCTGGTGGTGCTGGAATTCACGACGCCGACCTGGCAGCCGATGCGGGGTCTCTACTTTTTCTATTTCCGCCGGCTGCTGCCGTTCATCGGCCGGCTGGTGTCGAAACACCGCGATGCCTACACGTATCTGCCGGCGTCCGTGCTCGCCTTTGCCGCGCCGGCCGAGCTCAAGGCCAGGATGGAACGCGCCGGCTTCCGGGCGGTGACATATCGGCTCCTCCTCGGCGGGATTTGCGCGATCCACGTGGGAGAGCGGGCGGGGGAAGGCTAAGCAATGGCAATCGATACTCTGCGGGAATTCGTGACGGCCATCGAGCAGGCCGGGGAACTGGTCCGGATCAAGGAACCGATTCGGACCCGGCTCGAGATGGCCGAGATCGCCGATCGGGTGATGAAGAGTCCGGGGGGCGGGCCTGGCTTGTTGTTTGAGAAGCCGGTGCTGGCCGACGGCTCGATCAGCCCGATTCCGGTCGGGATCAACCTGTTCGGCTCGATGAAACGGATGGGGCTGTCGCTGGGCGTCGACAATCTCGACGACATTGGCGGGCGGATCTCCGACCTCCTCAACCTCAAAGTGCCCGACGGGCTCTTCGGCAAGCTGGCGATGCTGCCGAAACTGGCCGAGGTGGCGAAGTTCCCGCCCCGAATCCGGAGCGGGCGGCCGAATTGTCAGGATGTGGTGATGAAGGGAGATCAGGTCGATCTCACCCGGCTCCCGGTGCTGACCACCTGGCCTTTGGACGGCGGGCCGTTCATCACCTTGCCGATGGTGATCACCGAAGACCCGTCCCGTGGGATCCGGAACGTCGGGATGTACCGGGTCCAGGTCATGGGCAAGAACACCGTGGCCATGCACTGGCAGCGCCACAAGGTGGGTGCCGCGCACTGGCGCGAAATGGCGGCGAAGGGCGCGAAGATGCCGGTGATCATCGCCCTTGGGGCCGATCCCGCCGCCATGTACTCGGCGTCGGCGCCGCTCCCGCCCACGATCGACGAATTCATCTTTGCCGGGTTCCTCCGGAAGTCGCCCGTCGATCTGGCCAAGGCGGTCACCTGCGATCTCGAGGTCCCGGCGGAAGCGGACATCGTGCTCGAGGGCTACATCGATCCGGCGGAACCGTTGGTCACCGAGGGCCCGTTCGGCGACCATACCGGGTATTACTCCCTTGCCGATCAATATCCGGCGGTTCACATCACCTGCGTCACGATGCGGAAGGATCCGATCTATCCGGCCACCCTGGTCGGCCGGCCCCCGATGGAGGACTACTATCTCGGCCACGCCACCGAGCGGATCTTCCTCCCGCTGCTCAAGCTCACCACGCCCGAGATCGTGGACTACCACATGCCGGCGTGCGGGATCTTTCACAATCTGGTGTTCGTCTCGATCGACAAGCAGTATCCGGGGCAGGCGTACAAGGTGATGAACGCGCTCTGGGGCGCCGGCCTCATGTCGCTCGCGAAGGTGCTCGTGGTGGTGGACAAGCACGTCAACGTCCGGAACCCCGACGAGGCGTGGTGGATCGCGCTCAACAACATCGATCCCGAACGGGACGTTCGGTTCAGCATGGGCCCGACGGACGTGCTCGACCACGCCAGCCGCGCGTTCACCTTCGGCAGCAAGATGGGGATCGACGGGACCCGGAAGTGGCCGGAGGAAGGCTTCACCCGGGAGTGGCCGCCCCTGATCGAGATGGATGAGGCCACGAAGAAGCGGGTGGACGAACTCTGGCCACGCCTCGGGATCGGCGGATGAGCGAAACGGTGAAGCGGGAGGGACAGACGTTCGGGGGGGCCTCACTCCTCGTCCGGTACGTCAACTTCGTCAAGTTGCCTCACACCCTCTTTGCGTTGCCGTTCGCGTTGCTTGGCGTGCTCGCCGCCTCGTTCCGGCAGCCGGTCGAGTGGCGGACCGTGTTCCTGGTGGTGGTGGCATTCTCGGCCGCGCGCTGGGTGGCGATGGGGTTCAACCGGATCGCGGACCGGCATTTCGACTCGCTGAACCCGCGGACCCGGAATCGGGAGTTGCCCACCGGCGCACTGTCGGTGCGTCAGGCCTGGGCGTCGGTGCTGGTCGCCGCGGCGCTCTTCCTCTGGGCGGCGGCATCCCTCAACCGGCTCTGCCTCTGGCTCAGTCCGGTGGCCCTCCTCTGGGTGACCGGATACAGCATGTCGAAGCGGTTCACCTGGTGGCCGCACCTCTGGCTCGGGATGGGGCTCGCGATCGCGCCGGTGGGTGGGTACCTGTCGGTGACGGGCCGATGGAGCGAGCCGTGGTGGGTGCTGATCGCCGCGAGTGTCGCCGTGGCGACCTGGGTGGCCGGCTTCGACATGTTCTACGCCTTGCCGGACGAGGCGTTCGACCGCGGGCAGGGGCTCCGGAGCGCCGTGGTCCTGCTCGGAGAGCGGCGCGCCATCCTGGTGGCCAAGCTGCTCCATGGTGTCACCATTCCGGCGCTGGCCCTGTTCGGGTGGGCCGCGGGGTTCGGCCCGTGGTACTTCGCCGGCCTCGTCGCGGCGGCGGCGATTCTCGTCTACGAGCACCAGTTGGTGAAGCCCGGGGACCTGTCCCGTCTCGACGCCGCGTTCTTCACGATGAACGGCGTCATGAGCGTCACGGTCTTTCTCTTCGCGCTGGCCGACCGAATCTTCTAGAGGGTGGCAGCCGCAGGTCTCGCTGTGGCGGAAACACGAAACGGCCTGAGCCGAGGAATATCGATGAAGAGACTGCTGATTGGCGGGTTGCTTGTGGCGATGACGGTGCCCGTGCTGGGCCAGCGCCCCCGGGTGGGTCCGGCCGCCAAGCCGTTCGTCCGGATCGACACCACGGTGGTCGTCCTCCAGCACGTTCGGGTGATCGACGGGCGGGGCAATCCCGCGCGAGAGGACCAGACGGTGGTGATCCGGGATGGGTCCATCGCCGCCGTGGGCGACGCCGCCACGATCGCCGTTCCCTCCGGCGCCCAGGTCCTCGACCTGACAGGGAAGTCGGTCATCCCCGGCCTCGTGATGGTCCACGAGCACCTCTTCTACCCGGCCGGGTCGGGCACCTACGGCAATTTCACCGAATCGTTCGTGAAGCTTTACCTGGCCGGCGGGGTCACGTCGATGCGGACCGGCGGCAACATGAACGGGTACGCCGAGATCAACATCGCGAAGGCGATCGCCCGGGGGGACAAGGCGGGTCCCTGGGTGGACGCCACGGCGCCCTATCTCAACGGACCCAACCCATTCGGCCAGATGCAGGCGCTCAATACGCCGGAGGAGGCTCGGCGGTTCGTCGATTTCTGGGCCGATCAGGGCGCCACGTCGTTCAAGGCGTACATGCAGATCCGGCGCGATGTGCTGGGCGCCGCCATCAAGGAGGCCCACCGGCGGAAGCTCAAGGTGACCGGCCATCTCTGCTCCGTCACCTACGCCGAAGCCGCCGGACTCGGCATCGACGACCTCGAGCACGGGTTCTTGGCCGCGACGGACTTCGTTCCGGGCAAGAAGCCGGATGAGTGTCCGGGGCAGGGGCAGGGCCAGCAGACCGTTGGTCAGCTCGATCCGGAGAGTTCGGCCTTCAAGGCGCTGGTCGCCAAGCTGGTCCGGGCGAAGGTGGCGCTCACCTCGACGCTGACCGTATTCGAGACGTTCACGCCGGGTCGGCCGATGGCGCCGGGCACCGAGGTGCTGGCTCCCCATCTCAAGGAGCAATACGACAAGCTCTACGCGACCGTATCGACGCAGACCCAGTCGCAGTACACCACACTTTTCCCGAAAGCGATGGCGCTCGAATACGGGTTCGCGAAGGCGGGCGGGCTGCTCATTGCGGGGACGGATCCCACCGGCGGCGGCGGCGTGGTGCCGGGATTTTCCAACCAGCGCCAGGTCGAGTTGCTGGCCGAGGCGGGGTTCTCGCCGGTCGAGGCGATCAAGATCGTCACGATGAACGGCGCCACGTATCTGGGCCGAGCCGACCGGGTCGGCTCGATCGAGGTCGGGAAGCAGGCGGATCTCGTGGTGATCGATGGGAATCCGGCTGCCACGATCGCCGATATCCGGAAGGTCGAGCTCGTCTTCAAACAAGGCGTCGGCTATGATCCCGGGAAGCTGATTGCGTCCGTGAAGGGCAGCGTTGGGTACTACTGAGGCTGGAGAGCGATCAGCCATGAGCGATTCATGACGCACCGGCCGTTTCACCCGGCGGTCCTCGCCGCGGTCGTGGTCCTTGCCGCGCCACGGCTCGCGGCGCAATCGGCGGGCGCCGACTGGCCCAACCTCCGGCGCTATCGCCAGGCGAACACCGAACTCGCCGCTCCCCTTCCTGACGAGCGGCGGGTTGTCTTCATGGGCAACTCCATCACCGAGGCGTGGGCCCCCTACTTCGCGGCGATGTTCCCCGGCAAGCCCTATATCGGTCGCGGCATCAGCGGGCAGACCACCCCCCAGATGGTGCTTCGCTTCCGTCAGGACGTCATCGCTCTCAAGCCCCGGGTCGTCGTCATCCTCGGCGGGACCAACGACATCGCCGGCAACACCGGGCCGTCGTCGCTCGAGATGATCGAGGACAATCTGGCGACCATGACGGAGATGGCACGAGCCAACGGAATCTGGGTGGTCCTGGTGTCGGTGCTCCCGGTGTACGACTATCCCTGGAAGCCGGGCCTCGAGCCGGGGCCCAAAATCGTCGCGCTGAACGCATGGATGAAACAGTACGCTTCCGCCCACGGCGCCGTGTACGCTGACCTTCACGCCGCGACGGCCGATGGACGACAGGGGATGCGCCGCGAGTACTCGGCTGACGGCGTGCATCCGAACGAAGCGGGGTATCGGGTGATGGCGCCGCTGGTGGAGGCGGCGATCGATGCGGCGCTCCGCGGGACGTGAGCCGGATGACCGAGGCATCACCCGCGTATGCGATCCGCTGCCACTATCGGTCGGGCGGGGCGGAAGCGCGCCTGGCGGTCCGGCTCGAACATCTCGAGTTCATGATCGCGGCCCTGCCGATCTCGAAAGCGCCCGGGCCTTCATCGGGCCGGAGTCGTACTACCGGGCGGGCTTGTTCGCGTCCGTGGTGATCGAGCGGGTCCGGCCGATGACTCCGCCATACGACGGCGCGCCGCTGTACGAGCAGCTCGCGGTGGAACGGGCGCGACGAGGGTAGCGGCGGTGGGAAACACTCAAGGGGGAATCGATGCGCAAGGCCTTCAGGATCATCGGCGTCGTGGTGGCGCTACTCGCGGCGGCTGGTGGCTACGTCTACTGGAAGATGATGCCCCGGATTCCTGAGCACCCATTCGAGAAGCCGTCGGGACCGTATGCCGTGGGAACCCGGGAGTATTCCTGGACCGACACCACCCGCGGGGAATCGTACACCAAGGATCCGAAAGACCACCGCCGAGTCGTGGTCCAGGTGTGGTACCCGGCCGCCCCTGGTGCCGTTGGTGACACCGCCTTGTACCTCCAGCGTCCGGCGGAGTTTGCCAGTCAGTCCGGCGCTAAGGCGGCCCGGAAGGCCAAGACCAATTCCGTGGTCGATGCGCCGGTGGCCGCGAGCGATTCAGCCGGTTTCCCGATCATCCTCTACAATCATGGTGGGGCGTGGACCCGGTGGAGCGCTACCTACGCGACCGAGTGGCTCGCGAGCCAGGGCTACGTCGTCTTCTCCGTCGAACACTTCGGCTTCAACCAGACCGTGCAATACCCCGATGGGACCCCTTTCACCGCCGACACCCTGGCCAGGCCCAAGGAAACCGGCGATGGCAAGAAGGACGCGTTGACGAGCTGGGCCTATCTCGACGACCCCGTGTTCAAGATCTGGCGGGGCGACGCCCGGTTCACCCTCGACCAGGTCGAGGCGCTGGCGCGGAATCCGGGCCCGTTTCAGGGGCGGCTCGACCTGAACCACATCGGCGCCTTCGGCTGGTCGTTTGGCGGGGCACTGGCGATCGATCTCACCGCGGTGGACCCCCGAGTCAAAGCGGCGGTCGATCATGACGGGCAGTTGTTCGGCGAGGTCCACCGGACCGGCACCCCCCGTCCCGTCCTCCAGTTCCACCACGGAGTGGACGACGCGCTCCGCTATCCGAAAAAAGACCAGCCGATGGTGCATGAGTTGATGGCCCAACTGGATGCCAAGGACAGCTCGGCCCGGGCCCATTCGACTTCGGACTGGTATTCCGTCACCATTGCCGGGACCGATCATGGCGATTTCTCCGACCTGTCGCTCTTCTATCCTCGCGCCAAGGACCGGGCCGATCCCAAGCGGGCCCACGACATCATCATGGCATACACCCTGGCGTTCTTCGATCAGTACCTCCGAGGCAAGCCGGCCGATCTCCTCCATCAGGCCAAACCGCCCTTCGGGGAGGCGACCTTCCGGGCCTGGATCAAGCCCGATTCGGCTGCCGGCCACTGACCGTTCCGTTCGCCTTGCCCCACCCGGTCCGGACCGGCATTTTCCCTGGTGCAGAGCCGTTGACCGAAATCCCGTCCAAGGAGTTCGCATGGCACCACCACTCAACCGACTGACCCAGCCCCTCGTCCGTGACAACGGTGTGCTCCGTCCCGCTTCCTGGGACGAAGCCCTCGACCGCGCGGCCGAGGGGTTTCGGCGGACCAAGGCGGCCCATGGCCCGGACGCCCTCGCCACGATGAGCTGCTCGAAGGCCAGCAACGAGATGAATTTCCTGGCCTCCAAGCTCACCCGGGTGGCGTTCGGGTCCCACAACATCGACAGCTGCAACCGGACGTGACACGCCCCTAGCGTCGTCGGTCTGGCGACAGTGTTCGGCGCCGGCGGGGGCACCAGCTCCTACCGCGAAGTGGAAGAGACGGACGTCGTCTTCCTGTGGGGAGCGAACGCCCGGGACAATCACCCGATCTTTTTTCACCATGTCCTGAAAGCGATCCACCGGGGCGCCCGGCTCTTCGTGATGGACCCGCGGCGGACGGCCTCGGCCCAGTGGGCCGAGGCCTGGCTCGGGTTGAACGTGGGCACCGACATTGTGCTGTCGAACGCGATGGCCCGGGTGATCATCCATGCCGGACTGGCCAACCGGGCCTTCATCGAGAATGCCACCAGCGGGTACGACGCCTTTGCCGCGGCGGTGGAACGCTATACGCTGGAATACGCGGAACTGGAAACCGGCGTGCCGGCGGACGTGGTCGAACGCGCCGCGCTGGCGCTGGCCCGGGCTGACCGGGCGGTGATCTGCTGGACGTTGGGCATCACCTAGCACCACAACGCGGTGGACAACGTGCTCTCGCTGATCAACCTGGCCCTGCTCACCGGTCACGTGGGCCGGTACGGGTCGGGGCTGAATCCGCTCCGGGGCCAGAACAACGTCCAGGGCGGCGGGGACATGGGGGCGATCCCCAACCGGCTGGCCGGCTTCCAGGACTGGACCAATGACGGATCGGTCCGGGCCAAGTTCGAGAAAGCCTGGGGTGTGCCGCTCAAGCCCGAGTACGGCCGGAACCTGACCCAGATGTTCGATGGCATGGAACACGGTGAGGTCCGGGCCGTCTACGTCATCGGCGAGAACCCGGCCCAGTCCGAGGCGGATCAGACCCGGACCCTCCGCCTGCTCACGGGACTCGACCACCTCGTGGTCCAGGACATCTTCCTCACCCGAACCGCGGAACTGGCCTCCGTGGTGCTGCCCGCCTCGTCCAGTTGGTGCGAGTCGGAAGGGACCGTCACCAACAGCGAGCGCCGGGTCCAGCGGGTCCGGAAGGCCCTCGAGCCGCCGGGGGACGCCCGGGACGATTGCTGGATCATCGCCGAGATCGCCCGGCGGCTTGGCCACGACTGGGGGCACCCGTCGGGCGAGGAGGTCTGGAACGAAGTCCGATCGCTGGCGCCGATGGTGGCCGGGATGAGCTACGCCCGCCTCGAGAAAGAGGGCGGACTGCACTGGCCCTGCTACGACGAGCACCACCCGGGTGAGGAGTTTCTCCACGCCCGGCTCTGGGCTGAGCCGCGGGAAGGCCCGCCCGCTCCCTTCACCGTTGTGGAGCACGATCCCCCGGTTGAAATGCCGGATGCTGATTACCCGTTCCAGCTCACCACCGGCCGGCGGCTCGATGCCTTCAACACCGGGGTCCAATCGGGCGGCTTTACCTCGCCCCTCACGCGGGGCGAGACCTGCGACATGTCCCCGGAGGACGGCGATCGGCTCGGGGTGAGCGATGGCGATTCGGTTCGGGTGTCGTCACGCCGCGGGAGCGTCGTGGCCCCGGTCCGGATCGATCGGAACCTCCGGAGTGGTCTCGTGTTCATGACGTTCCATTACCAGGATCAGGTCCGGACCAACGTCCTGACCATCGACGCCACCGATCCCAAATCGGGCACGGCCGAGTTCAAGGCCTGCGCGGTCCGGATCGAGCCGGTGCGGGCCGCGGCCGGCGCCGTCGCCTAACGAATCGAGTCTGCGTGGATCTCCATCTGCTGGACGCCGTCCCCACGGACGAGGAACGCGCCGCCATCGACGCGGTGCTCGGCGCGCCGGAGGACGGCTGGCGGGGTGGGCCGCGCGAGGAACGCGACCGGCACACCGCAGCCGGAGGGCACGCCGCCCGTGGTTCCCGCCATCTGCTGCTTCCGGTGCTCCACGCCGTCCAGTCGCGGATCGGCTGGATCAGCGAAGGGGCGCTCAACTACCTCTGTCAGCGGCTTACCGTTCCGCCGGCCGACGCGTACGGTGTGGCCACTTTCTACGCGTTGCTGTCGACGGTCCCCCGCCCGAAACGGCTGGTCCACGTTTGCGACGACATCGGCTGCCGAGGCAAAGGCGCGGAGCAACTCTGCGCGGACCTCGAACGGATCGTGGGGCCCGCCTGGCATCCGCCGGCGGGTGATGCTCATGCGATTCCCGCCAACGGTGCCTGGATTCGGACTCCGTGCCTCGGCCTCTGCGATCAAGCCCCGGCCGCGCTGGTGACCGACGCCGGCGTGGAACCTGTGGAGCGTCTGTTCGGCAACGCCACCGCCGGAACGATCGCCCGGGTGATCAATGGCGACCTTGCCGCCGCCTCCGAGCCGCGGCCGGTCCTGGCCCAGGCTGGAGATCCGTCGCTCCGGCTGCTCCGCCGGGTCGACGTCGCCGATCCGACCAGCTTCGACGCCTACCGTGCCCATGGGGGCTACCAGGCCCTCCGCCGCGCCCTCGAACTCGGCCCCGATGGCGTGATCCGCGAGGTCACCGATTCCAAGCTCGCCGGTCGTGGCGGGGCCGCCTTCCCCACGGGGCGGAAATGGGACGCGGTCGCCCGTCAGCCGGTTCGTCCGCACTACCTGATCTGCAACGCGGATGAATCGGAGCCCGGGACGTTCAAGGACCGGGTGGTCATGGAGGGCGACCCCTTCGCCGTGGTCGAGGCGATGACCATCGCGGCCTACGCCACCGGGTGCGAGAAGGCCATCATCTACCTCCGGGGTGAATACCCGCTGGCGAACGAGCGACTCCAGCACGCGATCGACACGGCCCGGGCCCGCGGCTTTCTCGGTGAGAACGTCATGGACCGGGGCTTTCGCGTTGACATCGAGATCCGGAAGGGTGCCGGCGCCTACATCTGCGGCGAAGAGACGGCCATCTTCAACTCGATCGAGGGCTTCCGGGGTGAGCCACGGAACAAGCCCCCGTTCCCGGTCCAATCGGGTGTGTTCGGCAAGCCCACGCTGATCAACAACGTCGAAACCCTGGTCAACGTCCTCGAGATTCTCCGGATTGGGGGGCCGGCCTATGCCGCTATCGGTACCGAGGGCTCCACGGGGCCCCGGCTGTTCTGCCTCTCGGGACACGTCGCGCGCCCCGGCGTCTACGAGGTGACCTTCGGCGCCACCCTCCGCGATCTGCTCACACTCGCCGGCGGCGTGCCGAACGGACGGCCGATCCAGGCCGTGCTGTTGGGCGGCGCGGCCGGCGGCTTCGTTCGCGGCGATGAGTTGGACATCCCGCTGACGTTCGAGGGCACCCGGACCGCGGGCACCACGTTAGGCTCCGGCGTCGTGATGGTGTTCGACGACACCGTCGATCTCAGGGACATTCTCCGCCGGGTGGCGGCGTTCTTCCGCGATGAATCCTGCGGGCAGTGTGTCCCCTGCCGAGTGGGCACGGTCAGGCAGGAAGAGGCGCTCCACCGGCTTCAGGTCGGCAAGCCACGGGGTACCACGGCCGACGAAGTGGCGCTCCTGGCCGAGATCGGGCTCGCGATGAAGGACGCTTCGATCTGCGGCCTGGGGCAGACCGCTTACGCGGCGGTCGAATCGGCGATCACGCGGCTCAAGCTGTTCGAACCGGGAAAGACCTCATGACCGCGTTTGTCTCGCTGGAACCGCCCCGCCGGATGGTGGAGATCACGGTCGACGGCAAGCCTGTTCGGGCGCCCGAGGGGAGCACCATATACCAGGCTTGCGAGCAGACCGGGACCGAGATTCCGACCCTCTGCTACCTCCCGACGCTTCATCCGGTCAACGTCTGCCGGGTCTGCGTCGTCGAGGTCGAAGGCTCGCGGGTCCTGGTGCCGTCCTGTTCCAGGAAGATCGAACCCGGCATGGTGGTAAAAACCGATTCGGAGCGGGTCCGCCACAGCCGGAAGATGGTGCTGGAGTTCCTCGACTCGTCCACCGACCTCTCCACCACGCCGGGCGTCGCCGAGTGGCTGGAAGCCTATGGTGCCGACGCCGACCGCTATGGCCCACCGGCTCCGCCTGCACCGGCCGGTTATCGTGACGGCCTCCAGCCCGGCCATCACGAGCCGGTGGAACCCGGCGTCCGCGCCACCGTGGCGCAGCCGACCAAGGTGGATAACGACCTCTACGTCCGGAACTACGGCAAGTGCATCCTCTGCTACAAGTGCGTGCAGGCCTGCGGAACGGACGCGCAGAATACCTTTGCGCTCACCGTGGCCGGCCGGGGGTTCGACGCCCGGATTTCGACCGAGTTCGCCGTCGAGTTGCCGAAATCGGCCTGCGTCTACTGCGGGAACTGCATCGCGGTCTGCCCGACCGGGGCCCTGATGTTCAAATCGGAGCACGACCGGCGCGAAGCGGGAACGTGGGATGAATCGGCCCAGACGGTGACCCAAACGGTGTGTCCATACTGCGGAGTCGGCTGCAACCTCGAACTGCATGTCCAGGACAACGAAATCGTCAAGGTCACCTCGCCGATGGATCACGAGGTGACGTTCGGCAACCTCTGTATCAAGGGGCGGTTTGGATGGCGCTATGTCCAGAATCGCGGGGCAGGCGCCAGCCGAGGGCGAGCGGGATGAGCGCCACCGCCGCCGCGACGATTCCCATGGCCGGGTAGCCCACCCGCGCGAAAACGATTCCGGACATCAAGCTCCCGAGGGCCGACGCGCTGGTGAGCAGCGCGTCGTTCATGCCCTGGATCCGGGCCCGCTCGATCTGCGTGAGCCGGTCGGAGAGCAGCGTGGATCCGCCGACGTAGCAGAGATTCCATCCCAGGCCGAGGAGAAACAAGACCCCGCTCATCGGGACCGCCGCGACGGACCAGATGGCTCCGAGACCGGCCACCACCAGCAGGCCGGCACCCGTTGCGATCAGCGGCCCCCGGCCCCAGCTGTCGGCCAGCCTCCCGGTTGCGAGAGAGAATCCGTACATCCCCACCATGTGACTCGACATCACCACCGAGATGATCCCCAGCGGATGCTGGTGGTTCTTCATGTGGAGCGAGCTAATCACCATCAGCATCGACATGACGCCCTGGGACAGCAGCATCGAGAGCATGGCGACGATGACCCACCGGTCGGCGAGGATGGCACGGACCGGGCGCGACCCGCCGGAATCGCCAGTCAGGGGATGGGCCGGGTCGGCCAAGGCCCGGGCGATGTCCCGCGGTTCGGGCCGGAGCATGACGCTGACGACCACGGCGCCCACCAGGAAGAAACAGGCACTCGCCGCATAGGGCCCGGAGAGCCCCGGCCTCCCGAACGACTCGGCCACCCGCGAGGTCGGCGCGACCAGCAGCGGGCCGAGGACGCCGCCAACGGTCCCACCCACCACCACGGTCGAGATCGCCCGGCCTCGTTCGGCGCGGGGGTGCACCTCAGCCGCCACGAACCGGGCCAGCTGGACGGCGGTATTGGCGCCGCCCATCAGGACCAGACCGGCCACGAAGCCCGCAAAGCTGCCCGCCCCGATGGCTACCGCCGCAATCGTGGCGCCCACGATGCCCGTCGTGAGGCCGAGCGTGAGGGTGACTCGTCGGCCGAGGGGGTCCATCAACCGGCCCCACAGCAGCGCAAAGGCGGCCCCGCCACCCCAGTAGAAGGTCGCCGGCACCCCGGCCCAGCTGGCCCGTCCCGACAACGCGGCCCCGACGATTGGCGTCACCGTCGAGGCCACGAGGAAGCCGGCCGACCCGAACGCCTGGGTGGCGAGCAGCGTCCGATTGATCCGGCGCCGGACGGTCAGGGGGTCGATGTCAGCCCTCGCCGGCGATGCGTTCGGGGTGGGTGTAGGCGGTGAACCGGCCGGGCCGGGCATAGCCGATCAAGGTGAGGCCGGCCTCATCCGCCAGCCGAACTGCGAGCGCGGTGGGGCCGGACACCGCGACCAGCATGCCGGCGCCGAAGGCGGTGGCCTTCTGGACCATCTCGAAGCTGGCCCGGCTGGTGATCAACAGGAATCCGGAACCCGGATCGGTGGTCCGGCGCACCAGTGCCCCGATCAACTTGTCGAGGGCGTTGTGGCGGCCGACGTCCTCCCGAACCAGCTCGATCGTGCCGTCCCCTGCAGCCCAGGCCGCGGCGTGAACGGAACCGGCCGCCTGGTTGAGCGGCTGCCGGTCGCCGAGGGCGGCCACGGCTCGCTGAATCGCCGCGGCGCTGAACGTGCCGCCCCTCGCCACCGGCCGGATCGATTTGAGCACCGCCTCGATGCTGTCGCTCCCGCAGATCCCGCAACCGGTCCGGCCGGTCAGGCGCCGGGTGCGGCTCTCGATCACCGTCTGACAGGCAGCCGGAACGGAGGCCTGGAGCTCAATGCCCTGACTGTAGCGGACGACCTCGACCGATTCGAGATCGGATGCGGTGCGGATCAGTTCCTCGGTCAGGCTGAAGCCGAGGATGAAATCTTCGAGATCCTGGGGGGTGGCCATCATCACGACGTGGGGAAGCTGGTTGTAGACCAGCACGACGGGGGTCTCTTCGATCAGCGACTCGGTCCGCTCGGTGATCCGGCCGTCCTGCCACTGGCGGACGGCGCGCTCGAGCAGCGGTCCGGCATGGCCCAGTCGTTGGAGGCTCATGCCGGATGATAATAGGCGGCTGGCAGCCCCGACCGCCTCGACCTCCGGCCGAAGGTGAT
>JAYUZK010000159.1:0-8678 GCA_043751835.1 Gemmatimonadota bacterium
GGCCAGGACGGTCACTCCCGGTGACTACCCCGTCACCGTCACCGGCACGGCAGCCCCCGGGCCCAGGACCGTGGTCATTGCCGTCACCGTGACACCGGAGCCGAACTACGCCTTGAGCGCGGCCCCCGCTGCCACCGAGATCATCCAAGGAGGCCAAGGCTCCGTTACGGTCACCCTCACCCGAACCAACTTCACCGGGCCGGTGACACTGGCGCTCGACAATCCGCCGACCGGCACCACGTCGACGATGACCGTCTCGATCGCCGGATCGGTGGCACCTGGACGGAGCAACTTTTCCATCAAGGGAACTGCGGCGGGCGTCCCGTCACTCCGGGCCGGGGCGACCTCGTCCGCCAATCCCGGCGACCGGGCCACGAGCCTCGGCGTCACCGTGGTGCCGGCCACTCTCGCTGTGCCCGCGTCGGTGACCATCGCCCAGGGCGCGGTCGGCAGTGTCTCAGTGGCCATCAACAGGGCTGGCTCCTTCACCGGGCCGGTCACTCTGTCGCTGAGCGGCCGTCCGAACCTGACGAGGGTGGCGTTCGCCCCGACTACGGTGGCTGGCAATACCAGCACCCTGACCATCATCCCGAACGGCACCCCGGTCGGGACCTATCCGCTCACCATCAGCGGGGCGACGGGCACGGCGGGCGATCCGACCACCCGGATCGACCTGATCGTCACCGGAACGGCAGGAGGCGCGAGCACCTTCACCTTCTGCGACCCAAGCAATTTCCCGGTCTGGTTCGGCTACCGGGACGGCACCGGTCCATGGGCCCAGGCCACCCCGACCACCAACGGCTCAACCCAGTCGTTCTCCTACCCGATCAACTCGACCACCGGCGAGATCGCCTACGTCCTGCCGGTCCAGTTCGCCATCATGGGCCAGGCGTCGGCCCGAATGGTCGAGAACAGCGCCGGCGGCCCCCGCCGAGGACTCGGCGGCCAGATGGCAGATATGGTGGCCCAGGGGCCCCGCAAACCTTTCCCAACTTTTACGCCACCATCGTCATCAAGGGCTCGCGGGCCGAACTCCAAGGCCAGGGCCTCTGTTCGCCGCCGATCGGCACCAGCCCGACCCAGGTGACGGTGACCAACGTCTTCGTCCCGCCGGTCGGGCCGTGGCTCAAGTACCTCCGCGGCTCGGCCCACGTGGCCGGAACCCCGATCACCCTCGATCGATCGGCGGCCCTTCCGCTCGTGGCGGCAACCGTAACCGTGGCCGTGGCCAACTATCTGACCTAACGAGGTACTTCGCCCCGTTCGGAACCCTGACGTACACCGCACCGACGCTGCCGTCCATTGCCGGGTTCGTCGACCTCGGGTCCACCGGCGGCATCCCGCGGTTCCAGATCGACGGCCCGATCCCGGCCGAATACAACGGCATGGTGCAGGCCGTTTTCTCCGGCGGACTCACCAGCGGCGAATACAACCAGGCCTTCGTGACGACAATGCCGGGCTACCGTCAGACCACCGGTACGAGCACCAGCTATTCACTGGCGATCCCTGATCTGAGCGGAGCCGGCTTCCCATCCGGCGCGGCACTGGGGACCCCGCTCAGCTCGTACCGGATCATGATGTTCGGGAGCACGGTCAGCACGGCCCTGTCGAACGGGGCGGCCGATCTCTTCTCGCAGCATGTCGTCACGATCCCCTGAGCGGGCGCCCACGGAAACCCGCCGACCCCGATGACCGGGGCCGGCGGGCTTTCTGTTCCGTGGCTGACCCATGGCCCGTTCGGGCCATTCCAAGCGGCTGGCCCATTCGGGGGAAGCGGTGCCATTCCGCCTTTGGTATCTTGCCTCCGTCAACCGACCCCTGACCAGGAGAACACGATGACCAGCACGACGGGAGAATCATTCATGCGTCACCAGACCAGAACTGGCCGGTCATTGCAGGCGGCATTGCGAAGTTCGTTGCTATTCCCGTTAGGCTTGGCCGGCTCGTTGGCTTCGGCCCAAGCGCCGGCCCCGGAGCCGGCATTGACGCTGACCGCCGCGGATGCTCAGCTCAAGTGGGGGCCCTGTCCGCCGTTCCTGCCCACCGGGTGCGGCATCGCCGTTCTTCATGGCGACCCGGCCAAGGGCAACTTCGACGTGTTCCTGAAAGTGCCCGCCAAGGCGACCCTTCCGCTTCACTGGCACACCTCGGCCGAACGAATGGTGCTGGTCGCCGGCGAGCTCCACATCAGCTATGACGGCCAGACGACGGCAGTTCTCAGGCCGGGGACGTACGCCTACGGTCCCGCCAAGCGACCACACCATGGCTTTTGCGCCAGCGCCGTCCCCTGTGTGCTCTTCATTGCCTTTGAATCGCCGCTCGATGCCGTGCCGATCGACGGCAAGAAGCCCTAGCGGTACCGAAGACCGTCTGGAGGTTCAAGTCCAACGGCTCCGGCTATTTCACGTGGGTGCCAGACCACCCGGCCGGTATCGGGCACGTCGGCCGGCCCGCCGGGCCACGAGACATAGAGCACCCGATCGCGGAGGTCTACGCGCCACATCGTAGATCCGGGACGCTCGCCCCGACACCTCGACGGCGAGCCACCAATCGGTCATTTGCCGCCAGGAACCGGAGTCAGCGAATCGAGCCGGGTGTCATCGTCGACCTGAATCACCCCCGGACTAGTGACCACGGCGGGATCGCCTGATCCAAGGTACGCCGACACGGCCTTGGTCAGCCGACCCAGCGTCACTTGGTGAGGCCGCCCCGGGGCCGGCGTCACCAGCAATACTCCACCCAGCAACTCGTACCGATTGCCGTCGTCCGGAAGCCGATCGAGGTCGGCGATCGGGTACCGCGCGGCCACCATCGGCATGGCCATAAGCTCCGCTCGGCGTCGAAGGGAGGCCAACCTGGCATGCCCCATCATGGCGGGGACCATGATCAGAGCAGCAACCAATCGGCCGCGAAACGAATCATTCCATCGGGACCGGCACATCGCCCGACGCACGACCTTCTACAAGCGGTCCAATTGCCCTCGTTGTCGCCTGGCACCCGGAGCCTCAGCGACCGGCGGGCGTTTCGTTCCCGTGGGTGATACTTTTCGACCCACGACCGTCAACTCAGAAGGTTCTCAATGCGAATCGTTTCGGGCCTGACCGCCCTCCTCGGAGCAGGCCTCCTGGTCGCGCCGAAATGGAGCGCGCCCGAGGGCCCTTATGACATCATTCTCCGCCACGGCCTGATCATCGACGGCACCGGGGCCCCCCGTTTCACCGGCGACATCGCGATCCGCGGCGGCCGGATCGCCAGGGTGGATAACCTGGCCGGCGCCAGGGCCACGACCGAAATCGACGCCACCGGCCTCATGGTCACCCCCGGATTCATCAACACCCACAGCCACGCTTCGCCGGCGGCCCTGCCCACGGCCGAGAACATGCTGACGCAGGGTGTCACGACCGAACCGCTTCGGGACGGCAAGGCCACCGGCGACGTAGAGGGTGCGCCAACCACGGTCACTTTGGCCGTCGAACGCGGGGCATCAGTGCAAGGCAAGCTGGCCGGTAAGCCGGTGACGATTCTTCCTGCAGCCCGGAAGCCCGCCGGCCAGTGACCCGCTCGGCCCCTCCAACGAACGCCCCGATCGAATCGGCCCGCGCCGCCATCCAGAAGGGGGACTGGAAAGGCGCGGCCCGATTTGCCCGCCATTCCCTGGAACAAGCCGAGTCGGCCGAGGCCCACGAACTCCTGGGCCTCGCCTGCTGGTGGCTGAGCGACGCCGACACGCTCTTCGATTCCCGCGAGCGAGCGTACCGGCTTTATGCCGACCGCGGCGAAGTCCGGCGAGCGGCGCGGATGGCCACCTGGCTCGACTGGGACTATCGCGCCTTCCGGGCCGAGCCGGTCGTCGCCAATGGCTGGCTCCGCCGGGCCCGGCGGCTCCTCGAGGGGCACAAGGATTCCGCCGAGTATGGCTGGCTGCTGATGCGGGAAGCGGATGCCCGGATGTTCCAGGACGCCCGGCTCGCCGCCAAAGGGGCGGCCCAGGCGGCGACGTTAGGCCGGCGACACCGGGATCGGGACCTCGAGTTCATCGCCCTGTCGCTTGGGGGGCTGGCCCTTGTGGCGGCGGGCCGCGTGGCCGACGGCATGGAGCAACTCGACGAAGCCACAGCAGCAGTGGTAGCCGGCGACTTCACCGACCGGAGTGCGGCGGGAGTTGCCTGCTGTCACCTGATCGCGGCCTGCGAACTGGTCCGGGATTTCGACCGCGCGGGCCAGTGGTGCAGCCGGGTGAAGGAGTACTGCCGGCGCTGGGATCACCCGCCGCTCTTTGCCGTGTGCCGGACGCAGTATGCCGGCGTTCTGGTCTCGAGCGGCGACTGGGCCGCCGCGGAAACCGAGCTGGCTGCCGCATCGGATGAACTGGCCGAGTTCCGGCCCGGGTGGATCTCGATGGCGTATCTGCGGCTGGCTGAGCTCCGCCGGCGCCAGGGCCGGCTCGACGAGGCAGCGGCCGGATTCGAGCGCATGCCTTCCGCGCCGGAAGCTAGTCTCGGACTTGGAGCGATTGCGCTCGATCGCGGCCTACCGGCCGAAGCGGAACGACTGGCCCGCCAGGTCCTCCGCCAGGCGGCGCGCGGCAATCACGCCGCGCGTGCGTCCGCCCTCGAGTTGATTGTGCTGGCGGCGTCGGCCGGCGGCCGGGCCGACGCCGTTCGGACGGAACTGGCTGAACTCGAAGCGCTGGCCGCCGGGGTGGACTCGGATGCCATCCGAGCCAGCGCCAGACTCGCCCACGCGGCAACGGTCGGCAGCCGGGGTGAGTTGAAGGTGGCCCAGCACGCGCTCGAAGATGCCGCCACCCTTTTCGATCGGGCCGGCGCCCCGTACGACGCCCTCCGCGCCCGCCTGCTCCTGGCCGAACATCTCCAGACCTCGGGCGACACGGCGACCGCGAGCACCGAAGCCGCCGCCGTAGCCAGGCAGGCCCGCCGGCTCGGAGCGACAGGCCTTGAAGACCGCGCCCTGGCGATGAGCAGCGCCGCGGTCGCCAAGCCGGGGCGGCAGGCCGGGCTCACCGTTCGCGAGCGCGAGGTGCTCGCCCACGTGGTACGCGGTCTCACCAATCGCCAGATCGCCGGGCGCCTCGGCCTGAGCCAGCATACCGTGCATCGCCATCTGGCCAACGTCTTCACCAAGGTGGGCCTGTCTTCGCGGGCCGCTGCCGTCGCTTTCGCGCTCCGTCACGGAATCGGATGACATGGCCCGTTCAGGCCATGCCGGCCGGGTGGCCCGTTCAGGGGAAGCCGGCGAGTGCCGCCGGCCCTATCCTGTACCCGTCCCCACGCACCCCCGGGTGCTCCGTGTTCCAGTGAAGGAGAGAAGCCCATGACGAATCCGAACAAGGCCCTCTGGGAAAAGGGCGACTTCACCCGCATCGCCGCCGCCATGCGGGAAAGCGGTGAGGCGCTGGTCAAATCGATCGGTGTGACCCCCGGCCTCAAGGTCCTCGATCTGGGCTGCGGCGACGGCACCACCGCACTCCCGGCGGCCCGGTTCGGTGCCGATGTCGTCGGCGTGGATATCGCGGCCAACCTGGTCGCGGCCGGCAACGAGCGGGTGAAGGCCCAGGGTCTCACCAACATCCGCTTCCAGGAGGGCGACGCCTGCGACCTGGCGGACCTCAAGGACAAATCCTTCGACCTGGTCGTCACCATCTTCGGCGCGATGTTCGCGCCGAAGCCGTTCGACGTCGCGAAGGAAATGGTCCGGGTGACCAAGCCAGGTGGCCGGATCGTGATGGGCAACTGGATCCCGAACGACCCGACGCTCGTGGCGCAGATCCTCAAGATCAGTTCGACCTACTCGCCGCCTCCGCCCGAAGGCTTCATCAGCCCGATGACGTGGGGCGTTGAGGCGAACGTGGTGGAACGGTTCGGGGGGGCGGGAATTCCGGCGGACAACATCTCGTGCGTCAGGGACACCTACACCTTCAACTTCGAGGGGACGCCGTCGGAACTGGTGGGCCAGTTCCGGGCCTACTACGGCCCCACGATGAACGCCTTCGACGCGGCGAACAGGAATGACCGCGCGGCCGATCTCCAGCGCGAACTCGAGGCCCTGTTCGCCGCCCAGAACCAGAGCACGAAGGCGGGGACCACCTCGATCCCCGCCACGTTCCTCAGGGTGACCGTCCGGGTCTAGCGGCCGCGGTGGATTTCCATCCCGCCGTTCACCGTGGTGAACTCGAGGTCGTCGTTCCAGTCGGCGTTGATGCCGATGATTTCGAGTGTCTTGCCCGAGGTCAGTGCCCTGGACCAGCGGAAAGCATCCTTGTCCGGGGCCGTGGCGGACACGGTGAGGCCGGCCACGAAGGCCACGGCTAAGGTAAAGTGGGCCTGGACATTTTCTTGTTTGAGCTGGCGAGCGCGAGACCGACGTATGGTTTGGACACCACCAGGGCCCCCATACGTTGCAACGGGACTCCCCCGTAGATTCCATCCATGCACATCCTGTTTGCCGAGGACGATTCCCAGCTCCGGAAGTCGATCGCACGCGGCCTTCGGGAGGCGTCGTACGCGGTGGACGAAGCCGCCACCGGCACCCAGGCCCTCACCCTCGCCGCCGCGACCGAGTACGACGCGATCATCCTCGACGTGCTGCTCCCGGGGAAGAGCGGCAAGATCGTCTGCCGGGCAATCCGCGAGCGGGGAAACCAGGTTCCGATTCTGATGCTCACCGCGCTGGACGGGGTGGAGGACCGGATCGCCGGGCTGGATGCGGGAGCCGATGACTATCTGACCAAGCCGTTCGATTTCGGGGAGTTGCTGGCGCGCCTCCGGGCCCTCACCCGGCGGCGGGGCGAGGTGCTGCCGTCGCAGCTGGTCGTCGGCGACCTGGTGATCGACACGCTCCGTCACGCGGTGCGCCGGAACCGGCGCGAGATCACCCTCACGGCCAAGGAGTTCCAGTTCCTGCTCTACCTGGCCCGCAACGCCGGGAGGGTGGTGAGCCGAGCCGAACTGATGACCCACGTCTGGGACGACGCCCGGAACACGTTTTCCAACATCATCGACGTCTACGCGGGCCGTCTCCGCCGGAAGATCGACGACGGGGAGAAGGTAGCACTCCTCAACACGCTCCGCGGCAGCGGCTTCCTCCTCGAAGCGCCCCGACGCGTCGCCCGGAGCCGGAAGTAGCCCGATGCCGCCCTGGCCGTCGTCACTTCGGGCCCGGCTCACCCTGTGGTACACCGCCCTTCTCGCCCTGCCCCTGATCGGTTTTGCGGTGGTGTGCTATCTGGTCTTTGCCCAGACGCTCGACCGCCGAACCGACCGGTTCATCGGGGACGCGCTCACCGCGTTTTCCAGCGAACTCTCCGCTGAGCGGCGGACGGCGTTCAGCGCCGTGGAGGCCATGCGGACCACCGTCGACGAGGTCCACTTTCGCGACCTGCACATCGCGATCCTGGACCGGGCCGGCGCCATCGCGGTCATGGCCCCGCTGCCCGACTCATCGGTGCGGAACCAGATGGTGGCCGCGCTGCGCGGCCGGGACCCCGCCACGCCCGGGTCGCTCACCTTGCGAGGCGACCACGGCGCCTATCGGGTCATGGTCCGCCCCCTCGAGGCCGATGGACAGCCGTTCAGCCTGACGGGGACCTATTCGCTCGCCGACATCGAGGAAATGCTGGCGCGGATTCGGGCCATGTTTCTGGTGGCCATCCCCCTCCTCGTGGTCTGCGGGTCCACCGGCGGTTATCTCCTCGCCCGGAAAAGTCTCGCCCCGGTTGCGGCGATGAGTGCCCAGGCGGTCCGGATCACGGCCAGCAACCTCGACCAGCGGCTCCCGGTCGGCGGGGGCGATGAGCTGGCCGGCCTGGCACGGGTCGTGAATGACCTGCTCGACCGGCTCGAGGGCTCGTTCGCGCAGCAGCGACGCTTCGTGGCCGACGCGTCCCACGAGCTCCGAACCCCGGCGGCCATCCTCCGCACGGAAACCGATGTCACGCTGTCCCGGGAACACCGGCCCGAAGCCGAGTACCGGATCTCGATGGCGATCATGCAGGACGCTGCCGGCCGGCTCGCCCGGATCGTCGACGAGCTCTTCCTGCTGGCCCGGGCGGACGCCGGCCACCTGGTGGCGCGTCGCGAGGCGCTCTATCTGGAGGATGTGGTCCACGAGGTGGTGCGGGCCGTCCAGGGTGTCGCCGAACGGCGCGGGGTCCGGCTCGAGCTTGGCCAGCTGGTCGAGGCGCCCTCCCGGGGTGATGCCGACCTCCTGGGCCGCCTGCTGCTCAATCTCCTCGACAACGCCATCAAGTACTCCCCCGAGGGGGGAACGGTGTCGGTGGCGATGAGGCGGATCGACGGGCAGTGCGAGATCACGGTCGCGGACGAGGGGCCCGGCATTCCGGCCGCCGCGCACGACCTGATCTTCGAGCGATTCTTCCGAGTGGATTCGGCGCGCTCGCGGAGTGAGAGCGGCGCCACCAGCGGGGCAGGACTCGGACTCGCCATCGCCCGGCGCATCGCGGAGATGCATGGCGGGCAACTGCAGCTTACGGAATCGCGCCCGGGGCGGACCGAGTTCCGCCTGGTGCTCCCGGTCGAGCCGACGGGCTAGTAGTTGACGACGATGCCCGCCTGAACGGTCCGCGCCGTCATCCGGTAGTACTGGGCGTCGCCGAACTCGCTCTCCGACACCGCGTCGCGGCGATTGCTGAGGTTCCG
>JAYUZK010000160.1:0-2998 GCA_043751835.1 Gemmatimonadota bacterium
CGGCAGCGCCGGGGCGGGCCCGTCGATCGGGAGGGTGAAGCGGAACACGGCCCCGCCCCCGGGTCGATCCTCCGTCCAGATCCGCCCGCCGTGGGCCTGGATGATCCCACGGCAGATCGCCAGCCCGAGGCCGATGCCGCCACCGCTCCCGATCCGGTAGAATTTCTCGAAGATTCGCTCCCGTTCGGCGGCGGGTACGCCAGGACCCCGATCCGCGATCGAGACGACCACTGAATCATCTTGCGCGTCCGCGCTGATGTCGATGGTGGCGCCCTCCCTCGCATACTTGGCGGCGTTTTCGACCAGGTTGATCAGGACCTGTTCGATCAGCAGTCCGTCCATCGGCACCAGGGGCACGGTCCCCGGCAGCCCGACCGACACCTTGAAATCGGTGAGCCGGTCGTCGAGCCGGAGCAGCACGATGCCGATCACTTCCTCGAGCGGCTGCCATTCCTTCTGTACGGCGAGCGACCCCGACTGCACCCGCACCATTTCGAGCAGGTTGCCGACCAGCCGGTTCATCCGGCGAGACTCGTCGACGATGGTGTGCGCCAGCTCGTCGCGCATCTCGGCCGGGCGGGTCGACCCGTCGAGCAGGCTGCTGGCCGCGCCCTCGATACTCGCGAGCGGGGTCCGCAGATCATGCGACAGCGAACTCAGCAGGCTGGTTCTCAGCCGCTCGGCCTCGACTTCGATCCGGGACGATTCGTTCCGGGCGCTGAGAATCACCCGCTCGAGGCCAAGGGCGGCCTGGGCCACCAGCGCTTCGACCAGCGAGCGGTGCACGGTGTCCATCAACTGTCCCGCATCCGGCCGGGAGATCCGAACGACGCCGAGTGGTCGTCCCGTGGTGGCGAGCGGAAGATAGAGACCATCCTGGCTCGGCCTGGTGTCGGTGCCGGGGCCGGCCGGTTTGCCGTTGTCGAGAACCCAGGTGGCCACCGGGTCGCTCTCGGGAAGATGGCCGGGCTGGCCGGGCAGGAAGATGTCGATGGTGCCGGCGACGGCCCACTCGAGGTGTTTTCGGGTGGCGGCTTCGATCCCGGCGACGTCGGCGGCCTGGCTGATGTCGCGGCTCAGCGCGTAGGCAGCGGCGGTCTCGCGTTCCCGCTCCCGGAGCCGGTCGGCGTCTTCCCCGATCCGGCCGGTGAGTCTCGCCACCACGATGCCGATCCCGAGCATCATCGCAAAGGTGAGGAGATAGGAGGCGTCGGAGACGGCGAAGGTGTAGTACGGTGGGACGAAGATGAAGTCGAAGAGGGCGATGCTCAGGACCGCGACGATCACGGCGGGCCGAGTCCGCGACCGCGAGCCGACGATCACCACGCCGAGCAGGTAGAGCATCGCGACGTCGGCGGTACTGAGTACCCGGCGGAGTGCGAAGCCAAGTCCGGTGGCCCCGGCGATGACGCCGAGGATCAGGCCGTAGGCCGGAGGTGCGACGGTCCGGGGCCGCTGGCGCCGGGCGGGCGGCCGATCGCCGGGCGTCCCCGTAGTGACGGAGATTTCGATCCCCGGATTTCGCCCGACCAGGGTTTCGGCCAGGGACCCCCGGAACCGCTCCCACCAGCCCCGTCGGCGGCCGGTCTGCTCCCTCGCTTCGGCCTGTTTGACGCGGGCCAGCAATTCGTCAGGATCCGGTCGCCGATCGGTCAAATGCACTCCGGCCTGGGGTCAGAAGGTCACCGCGAAGGAAGTTACCAGCGTCAGGTTCGATCGGGCGCGGGCGGGGAGGCCGTGGTCGGCGAAGAGGGAGTCCGAGGCCCGAAGCCAGCGGGCCTCGGACCGCCAGAGCACCTTGCCGGCAAGCGTGCGGTCGATGCCGACGGATGCGCCAGTCGCGACCAGGCCGGCCGGCTCCCCGGTGGATACGATGACCTGATCGGGGTCGGCGTAACGCTCGATCCTGGTGGCGAGGGCCGTGGCGGCGCCGAGTGGCCAACTGGCGGTGGCAGCCCAGCCGTACCAATGCCTGGTGCCCGAGTGTCCGACGTCGAGTTGGGCCTGCCAGGTGGTGGCGCCGGCCGATCCCTTGGCCATCAGTTGCTGGAAGAATCGAGTCTCCGGGGTGCCGGTCGCGGGCTGCTCGCGGCCGAGGAAGTTCGCGTAGACCAGCGTGAGACGGTCGGATGGGGCCACGTCGATCCGAAGCCCGCCGGCCTTGCCGTCGTTGTTCTCGGCCACGTTCTGCCAGCCGTTCATGAGATGGGCCTGAATCGTCACTCGCTTGCCCGCGGTCCAGGTGGCGCGAGCGCCGCTCAGATAGTAGGGCGAGAACTCGGCCACCAGCGACCGGGTGTAGGTCGGATTGGTCGCCGAAATCCAACCCTCCCAGCCGATATAGCTGAGATAGATCCCCGCGTCGATCCAGAGGGCCGAAGCAGCGCGAACGCCGATGGTGGCCTCCTGGATGTGGCGGACGAGTTCGGATCCGCTGATGGCGCCGGTCCGCGGCTCGGCGGCGTAGTTGGCCTGGACCGATGTGCCGGCCTGGACGGCGAGGCGGGCCCGAACCGACGCGCGATCGATCGAGAGCGCCACATGCGCCAGGTTCAGGTTGAACTCGTTGTGGCGAACCGCCTGGGTGGTGAACGGCCGGTCATGCTGGGCCGGGCGGCCAAAGTCGTAGGCGTAGTAGACGTCGATGAAGCCGGAGACCGCGGCGTGGGTCTGGGCCGTGTCAGCTTGCGCCGCCAAGGGAGTCGCGACCCACCAGGTGGCGAGCAACCCAAAAGCAAAACGGTGTGGCGTCATCGGGCGAGGCGGTCGAGGGCCAGGTTAAGGGCGAGCACGTTGAGCCTTGGCTCGCCCAAGATACTCCAGGTACGCTCCCGGACCTGAGACTCGACAATCCGGCGGACCAGGGCCGCGCCGACGGCTCTCCGCCCACGAACCTTCCATTCCTGAATCGGAAATGTGGGCTGCTGCGCCGGCAGGGGGCTCACACCGAGGAGAAACGGGTCCGAATGGTTCTTCGGGAACATACGCCGGGGCGGGG
>JAYUZK010000161.1:0-2509 GCA_043751835.1 Gemmatimonadota bacterium
CGCCCGTTGGCGATCACGGCATGCACCCGCCGGGTGTTCAGGATGTCGGTGAGCGGGTTCCCATCGAGCAGCACCAGGTCCGCCAGATTCTCGCGTTCAATGGTGCCCAGCGAATCGGTGGCCTTGAGGTAGCGGGCCGGCTCGACCGTGGCGGCCCGAAGCGCCTCGAGCGGCGTAAGCCCGCCCTGGACGAACAGAGCCAGCTCGTCGTGGATGCTGAACCCCGGAAAGGCGTTCGCGCCGGGTGCATCGGAGCCGGTCATCAGGGCAACGCCGGCCCGATGGAGGATGCCGACCAGTTCGACCGCTTGGCAAAGATCCTCCGCCCGACTACGCCGGCCGCCGGCGGAACATTCCGGGGGAGCGTCATCATCAGCTTCATCAGGCGGCTCAATGCGACCGACCGGTACCGGTTGCTCGAATCGGATGCCATCGTCGTGTCGGGAAGAATGGCGACCGGGTAGTTGACCACCAGCGTCGGGACGACCCGCGTGGCGAAGGGCCGTCGGCCCATCGGGCGCACTGACCGGGCTAGGGCTTCGGCAGATCCTTCTGGCGGGTGACGGTCGCCCCGTGGAGAATGGCGATCCCGACCAGGCAGATCACCCCGGCGATGATCCATTTGGAGGGGACGTGCAGCAGGTTCGGCCTAACGTCATGCCGACGATCAGGATGAGATGGCCGATGAGATAGATGCCGAACGACATGGAGGTACCTCCGGGGTTCAGCTCATTGTACCACATTCCCTCACAACTCCTGGCGGGTGAGCCGCCACCAGCCACCGGCCAGCCCCGCGGCGACGATGCCGAGGCTCACGGCGAGCGCGGCCCAGTGGGTGGCCCCCGGTCCGGCCATCACCCCGCCGGCCCAGCCTAACAGCGCTCCCGGCAGGTAGCCGCCCGCGCCCGGGATCGATCCCACCAGCGCCAGCACCGCCAGGGTCGCGAACGCCATGCCTCCGGCCGCGGCGGGCGACTTCGCGACCACGCTGAAGAAGAGCGTCACCCCGACCGGCACCATCAGATACCCGAACGCCAGGCCGTTCAGCGTCGCCCACCGGAGCGGATCGGGCGCCTGGAAGAGCAGGGTCGTGTAGTAATAGCCGGCCACCGCGGCCGCCGCGAGACTCAGGGCCACCGTCCCGCCGATCGCCACGAACTTGGCGCCGAGGAAGGCCGCCCGGGAAAGCGGCTTGACCAGCATCATCGCCGCCGTGCCGCGCTCCTTCTCGCCGGCGACCGCGCCCATCGTGATGAGGAGCGCCAGCACGATTCCGAACTGGGACACATTCTTGAGATACTGTCCGAACGCATCCTTGATCGTCGGCGGCGGAATCAGCTGAGCCATGGCGGCGCCGTTCGGGAGCAGTTTGATCAGGTCGGGCGTGTACCGGGCCGTAAGGGGCGAGAGGAGCCCAAAGGACACCAGCACCACGACGCTGATCAGGAGCCGGTGAGTCCGGCGTTGCTCCAGCCATTCCTTCCGGAGCGCCGCCCCGAACCCGCTCACGAGCGACCGTCCCCGTTCACGAGCCGGAGAAAGACCTCTTCGAGCGAGGGCCGCATCATCTCGTACCGGGTCAGGACGAGTCCGGCGCCGAGTGCCGAGGGGAGCAGGTCACGCTGGGCGACGGCGGTGTCATGCACCACAATCCTGGCGGTCGGGCCCTCGACGGACACGGTCTCGATCCAAGGCGCGGGTCGCAGGGCTTCAGCCCACCGAGCAAGCTCGGCCGTCTGGCCGGGGCCGGTCTCGAGTTCGAAGATCGGCATGGCATATCGGGTCGCGAGTGCTTCCCGGGAGGCCTGGGTCACAAGCTTGCCTTTGGCGACGATTCCGATGGTGTCGCACACCCGCTCGACATCGGCGAGGATATGGCTCGACATGAAAACCGTGCACTGGCCCCGGAGTCGCTCGATCAGCTCGAGGACTTCCTTCCGGCCGCCGGGGTCGAGGGCGCTGGTCGGTTCGTCGAGAAAGAGCACCTCGGGGCGATTGACCAGCGCCTGGGCCAGCCCGAGCCGCTGGCGCATGCCACGTGAAAATCCACCGATCCGGCGCTGGCTGACGTCGGCGAGTCCGACCTGTCCGAGGAGCTCGCCGACCCGGGAGGCTCGGTCGGCGGCGGCGAGTCCGAAGACCCGGGCGACATGGTCAATCAACTCCGCCGCCGTCATCCAAGGGTAGAACGCGGGCTCTTCCGGGAGGTGTCCGATCCGGCAGGCTACGTGGTGCCGGCTCGCGGTCACTTCCGCCCCGGCGACCCAGGCGCGCCCCTCGGCCCGGGCCAGGCCGGTCAGGATCCGGATCGTGGTCGTCTTCCCGGCGCCGTTGGGCCCGAGAAATCCGAACACGGTGCCCCGGGGCACCGTCAGGTTGAGCCCGTCGAGCGCGCGGACGCTGCCGTAGGACTTGGTGAGGCCCTCGATCCGGATGGCGTCCATTCCGGGGCGCCCGCCTACTCTTTCTTCCCGGCCGTGAAGTACAGAACCGGCCCGAGCAGCTGGAC
>JAYUZK010000162.1:0-9671 GCA_043751835.1 Gemmatimonadota bacterium
TTGATGGGCATGGGGGTGGCGGGAGTCGGCTTCGCGGTTTCCCACGACGCGCTTCATGGCGCCTATTCGCACCGTCCGTGGCTCAACAATCTGATCGGCCGGACTTTCGATCTCTTCGGGGCCAGCGGGTATCTCTGGAAGATTACCCATAACGTCATTCACCACACCTACACCAACATCGAAGGCGTTGACGAGGATCTCACGGTCTCGCCGCTCCTCCGCCTGTCGCCCAAGAGCCCGCTGCTTCCGGTCCACCGGTGGCAGCACATCTACGGGTTGCTGGCCTACGCCGGCTCGACCCTGTTCTGGGTCTTTACCAAGGACTACAAGTACATCCTCCAGAAGGACCTTGGGCCGTACCGGTCGATCAAGCATCCGACGGGAGAAATCGTCAATCTGATCGTCATCAAGCTGCTCTACTACACCTGGGCGATCGCGATTCCGCTCGTCGTCATCGACCTTCCCTGGTGGCAAATCCTGACCGGCTTCCTGGTCATGCACCTCGTCGCCGGGTTCATTCTTGGCGTGATCTTCCAGCTGGCCCACGTGGTGGAGGGCCCGGACTATCCCGCCCCCGACCTGACGGGCAAGATGGAGGACGCCTGGTTGATCCACGAGATGAAGACCACCGCCAACTTCGCCCGCGGCAACCATCTCTTGAGCTGGTACGTCGGCGGGCTGAACTATCAGATCGAGCACCACCTCTTTCCCAAGGTCTGCAGCGTCCACTATCCCGCGATCAGCCCGATCGTCGAGGCGGCGGCCAAGAAGCACGGCGTGCCCTATCACGACAACCCGACTCTCCGAGCGGCCGTCCGATCGCACCTCCGGATGCTGACGACCCTGGGTCCTGAAGCCTGGGCGGCCCACCGCGCCGACAAGGCGGCCGCCTGACCCATCCGAGGCTCGTCTGATGGGCGTGCCTCCGGTCGCAACGTTCACCACCAGCACCGGTGTCCGGATCTACCGGATTTCCTGCCAGGCTTTTCCGGGGCTTGTCGCGCACACCTACCTGCTGCTCGGTGCCGGTCCGGTGACCCTGGTGGACACCGGGAGCGGCTTCGGCGATTCCACCCCTCATATTCGCGAAGGCTTCGAGTCCATCCGCCGCGACTTCGGTGAGTCGGTGGCGCTGCGCGACGTCCAGCGGATCCTCATCACCCATGGCCACATGGATCACTTCGGCGGGTTGGCGCAGCTGGCCGAGCCGATCACGGCCGAGGTCGGGATTCACGAGTTGGATAAATGGGTGCTGGTGTCGTACGAGGAACGGGTTCTGGTCGCGACCAAAGGGATGCAGTTCTATCTCCAGCAGTCGGGGGTCCCGGCCGAGCGGCGGGACCAGTTGCTGACGATGTACGCCGAAGGCAAGCAGCACGTCCGGAGCGTCCGGGCCGACCTGACCCTCTACGACGGGCAGGAGTTCGACGGCCTCAAGTTCATTCACACGCCGGGTCACTGCCCCGGGCAGGTCTGCATCCAGATCGGCGACGTCCTGCTGTCCGCCGACCATGTCCTGCCGAAGACCACGCCCCATCAGAACCCCGAGAGCATCACGGCTTGGACCGGACTTGGCCACTATCTCGAGGCGCTCGTGAAGATCGGGAAGGTTGATGGTGTGCGCCTCGCCCTCGGCGGCCACGAAACGCCGATTGAGAATTTCTATCCTCGGATCGAGGAAATCCGGATCGATCACGAACGGAAGCTCGACCGGATCTCGGGCCTGCTCCAGGCCGGTCAGGGTTCGACCATTCAGGAGCTGACCGACCGGATGTATCCGTCGCTCAGCGGGTGGAACGTGCTCCTCGCGCTCACCGAGGTGGGCGCCCACATCGAGTACCTCTATGAACGAGGCTCCCTCCGAGTGGTCAACCTCGACCAGCTCGAACGGGAGCCCAATCCCGCCCTCCGATACGCCGTTCGTTAGGCCGTCGGCAGACCCTTTTTTGCGGCTTCGAGAACCCGGTCGGCGAACATGTCGACGTCGTCGAGCGTGGTGAACACGTTCGGCGTGATCCGGAGTCCGCTGAATTCCGGGTGGACGATCGCCACGGTCTGGATCCGATGGGTGTTGAGCAGCCAGGTATGGAGCTTGACCGGATCGACCCCATTCACGCTCACCAGTGCGATCGCGCCCGACCACGGCGTATCGAGCTGGGTCGGGATCCAGATCTTGTCGCTCGCCGCCAGCAACCGCTTGGCCCAGCGGTCCCGGAGGTAGCGGAGCCGGGCGATCTTCCGCTCGGCGCCGATCGACCGGTGGAACGCCAGCGCCACCGAGATCGCGTTGTGGTTGGCCGCAGGGTGGGTGCCGATCTCCTCGTACTTCCGGATGTTCTCGTCCATCTCCTTCGATGCGGCCATCAGGGGCCACAGATTCTTCTGCTTTTCCTTCTTGACGTAGAGGAACCCGGTGCCGACCGGCGCCAGCAGCCACTTGTGGAGGCTGGTGCCGTAATAGTCGCACTTGAGCTCGGCGACGTTGAACGGGAAGTGGGCGTAGGCATGGGCCCCGTCCACGAAGACCTCGATCCCAAGGGGCCGCGCCATCTCCACGATTTCCCTCACCGGCATGATCTGGCCGGTCAGGTTGGTGATGTGGGTGACCTCGATGACCTTGGTCCGGGGCGTAATTGCCGATCGGAACTGGTCGACCAGGTATTGGGGCGACGGCGGTGGCACTTTGAACGAGACCTGCTTCAGGACGATTCCATCCCGCCGAACCCGCTGGTCCCAGCTGGTGAGCATCCGGCCGTAGTTCTGATTGGTGACGATGACCTCGTCGCCCCGCTTCAAGTCGAGACCGAAGATCATCGTCTCGTTGGCCTCCGAGGCGTTCCGGACGATCGCCAGCTCCTCGGGATCGCACCCGAAATCGTGCGCCAGGTCCCGGCGGACGCTTTCGACCCGCGGTTCCAGCACCGACCACATGTGATTGACGGGAATCTCATTCGAGAAGCGGAGATCCCGGATCATGGCCTCGAGCACGTGGGTCGGGGTCGGGCAGACCCCGCCGTTATTGAGGTTGATCATGGTCCGGTCGTTGTCGAACGCCCGCTGGATCTCTCCCCAGTAGCTCTCGTCATCGGGAGCGCCGGTCCCGCGGGATGCGGCGTGGAGCACTTTGCGGAAGGCGTCGGGCCGGAAGGCCGGCGCCACGGCGGAGGCGCCAAGAACGGACGACACGAAGTCACGTCGGGATGCCATAGGCTCGGTTTGATGGGGACCCCGCAATCTCTGGCTTTTCCCGCCCGGGGGCAAGCGGGCACGCGGCCTGCCCCTCCGGCTGGGTCCAATGCCACCTCTCAAGACCCGGTACCCGGCCGACGACGGTCAGGTCATTGTCGGAGCGCAGTTTGGCGGACGCGGTGCAAGCCAGTGCATCATGCCGGGGATTCGTTCACCCTTGCAGGTTGCCCGATGGGGATTCACCGTCGTGGCGCTTGGGATCGCCGCCGGTTGTACCAAAGGCCCCATTACCGGTGGCCTGGATCCGGCGCCGACTCAGTCCGGAGCCGTGGCCGTTGCGGTGGCCGGGCTCCCGGCTGGCGCCTCGGCGGCGCTGACGCTCACCGGCCCGAGTGGCTTCAGCCGAACGGTTACCGGTCCGGAGACGATTACCGGCCTGACCCCGGGGAGCTACACCTTGGCCGCGACCGACGTCGGGCCCGATGGGGATACCTATGTGGCCGCGCCGGCCACCCAGGGCCTCACCATCCAGTCCTCGGCGACTACCAACGCGGCCGTGACCTATACGATCACCACCGGCCGCCTCGCCGTCCTGGTCGATGGTTTGGGGTCGGGCCCCGCCGAGGTGCTCGTCACCGGTCCCGCCGGCTTCAGTCGCACGGTGACCCGGAGCGATACCCTCCGCGGCCTCGCGACCGGCAACTATCTCGTCAAGCCAGCCGCCGTATTGATCGATGGCGATCGCTTTGCGCCGACCACCGACTCGTCCCTGGTGCTGGTGACGCCGGGGATGGCCCCGTCACCGACGGCGTTCCTCTATCTACTGGCCTCGGGCCGGCTCGATCTCACCGTCGATGCACTGCCGGGCATCACGCCCAGCGTGGCGATCGATGGGCCGAACGGCTTCTCACTCGCGGTCACTTCGAGCCAGCTGCTCAAGGGGCTTCCACCGGGGGCCTATCAGATTCATGGCGGTGACCAGACCACCGGCGGTGATGTGTACGCCGCGGTCGCGGCTCCGAGCGGCGTCCAGATTCCGCTGAGCCTGGCACCCGTCCCTGCGGCGGTGAGTTACCAGATCAAGACCGGTGCGCTGAGCCTGACCGTCACCGGGCTTCCCGGCGGCGTCGCCGCCCCGGTCACGGTTACCGGACCGGGCGGCTACAGTCACCCGGTGGCCGCGACCGAGACCATCCGCGGGCTCGTACCCGGGACCTATACCGTGGTCGGCGGCACCGTCACCACCGGCGGGGCCACCTATGCCCCCCAGCCGGCCAGCCAGACCGCGGGGATCACGGCCGCCAAGCAGCCGGTGTCGCGGTCGGTCAACTTTGGCCAGGTCAGTGGCAGTCTTGCGGTCACGGTCGACGGCCTGCCGGGTGGTACCAACGGCGCCATTACGGTCACCGGCCCGAACGGCTTCAGCAAGCCGGTGACCGGAACGACCACACTGACCGGCCTCGTCACCGGCTCGTATACCGTGGCCGCCCAGCCGGTCAGCGCGGGCGGGCAGAGCTATCAGCCCAGTCCGCTCAGCCAGACGATCTCGGTGCCGGCCAATGGGTCGGCGTCGGCGTCCGTGGCGTATGCCGGTGTGCTCGGCAACCTGACCGTGTCGATCAGCGGCCTCCCGGGTGGTGTGTCGGGCAGCGTAACTGTCGCCGGGCCGGGCGGGTTCAACCAGAGCCTCACGGCCACTCACACCCTGACCTTCCTGGTGGGCGGGACCTACACGATCAGTGCGGCCAGCGTCTCGTCGGGCGGCGTGACCTACACAGCCGCTCCCCCGTCGCAGTCGGCCACGGTGTCGGCCGGAACCACGACCTCGAAATCGGTGACCTACACGGCGACCGGGTCGCTTGCCGTGACCGTGAGCGGGATGCCGGGCGGTATCAACGCCGCGATCACGGTGACGGGACCGGCCGGCTTCAATCAGAATGTTACGGCCAGCGCGACGCTGGCCGGGCTCGCCGCCGGCAGTTATACGGTCTCGGCGGGGTCGGTCACGTCGGGAGGCAGCACCTACACGCCCAGCCCCGTGACGCAGACGCCCAACGTGACCAGCGGTTCCATCGCCGCGGTCGCCGTGACCTACACGGCCGGTCCGGTCGCGACACTCAACCTGGTCATCGACGGGATGTATCTCACCCAGGCCGCGGCCAACTACAACGGCACCACCCCGCTCATCACCGGGCGCGATGCCTACCTTCGCGTGTTCGTGAAGGCCAATCAGGCCAATGCGGCCGCTCCCACGGTCCGGGTCCGGATCTACTCCGGCGCCGCGCTGATTCAGACCACGACCATCGTGGCGCCCGGCGCCTCGGTGCCCACGGCCATCACCGAAGGAACGTTCGCCAGTTCCTGGAATCTGCTGATTCCGGCGGTGACGGTGCAGCCTAACCTCAAGATTCTCGCGGACGTCGATCCGACCAATGCCGTGGCTGAATCGAACGATGCCGACAACACCTTCCCGGTCAGCGGCACCCCGTTCGCCCTCGACGTCCGGACGGTCCCGACGTGGCAGGCCCGGTTCGTCCCGGTGCTCCAGACCGCCAACGGGCTCCAGGGTAACGTCACGGCCGGCAACATGGCCCAGTTCCTTGTCGACCCGCTCAAGCTGCTTCCGGTGGCGACCTACAACGCCGACGTTCGCGCGGTCTACACCACGACGGCGCCGGCGCTGGTGTCGGACAACGCCAATGGTGCCTGGGGAACGATCCTGAATGAGATTCTCGCCTTGCGGAGCGCCGACGCGAGCGTCCGGTATTACTACGGCGTCGTTTCGACCAGCTACGGAAGCGGCGTCGCCGGGATGGGCTACGTCGGCGGCGGGTTCCAAACGGCCATCGGATGGGACCATCTGCCGAGCGGGTCCGGGGTCATGGCCCACGAGGTCGGGCACAACATGGGGCGGCAGCACTCGCCGTGCGGCGGAGCCGCGAGCCCCGATCCGTCCTACCCGTACGTGGGGGGCCAGCTGGGGATCTACGGGCTCGACCTGACCACGCTGGCGGTCAAGCCGCCCACCACCACGTTCGATTTCATGAGCTACTGCAATCCGGCATGGGTGAGCGACTATACCTGGACCGGGCTGATCACCTACCGGCAGAGCAACCCGAACTTCGCCCCGCCGGCGCCCTCCAACGCGGTGAGTGGTCTGCTGGTCTGGGGTCGGATCACGTCCGCCGGAGTGATCCTCGAGCCGGCCTTCCGAGTGGCCGCCCCGGCGACGATGCCGGCCGGCGGCGACGGGACCTACCGGGTCGAGGGCCTGGCCGCCGACGGGTCGGTCCTGTTCTCCTATCCGGTGCAGGTGCAGCACACCATGACGATCAATACCGAGCACGAGATGCACTTCGCCACCGTGCTCCCGCTCGATCAGGCCCAGGACCAGGGACTGGCCCGGCTCCGCTTCGTCGGTGCCGGCAGTCCGGTGGACCGGCTCTCGCTCCAGGCGATCATGCAGAACGCCCGGCGGGTCCTCCTCAGGAATCCCGGCGCCGCGGTGACCGCGCCTAACGCCGCCCAGGCCACCATCACCTGGGACGGGGCGACCTACCCGATGGCCATGGTCCGTGACGCGGCGACCGGCGAGGTGCTGTCCTTTGCCCGGGGCGGGAGCGCCACGCTGTGGACCCGAAGCCGGCGGTTCGACGTGACGTTCTCGGACGGGGTCCGGTCGGTGGTGGCGAGAGTGCAGTAGTCGTCTACATTCCCCTGGATGGGGACTCCATCCAGCGTGTTCATCACCGGCGCCTCGACCGGGATCGGCGAAACCTGCGCCCTTCGCCTCGATCGTCTCGGTTACGCCGTGTTCGCCGGGGTCCGGAAGCCGGAGGACGCGGCCCGCCTCACCGGTCTTGCCTCGCCCCGCCTCAAGCCCATCCGGATCGACGTAACCGAGGCGGCCGACATCAGGGCCGCGGTGGCCGAGTTGGAGTCGGTCCTTGGGGAGTCGGGGCTTGGCGCCCTGGTCAACAACGCCGGCATTGCGACCGGGGGGCCGATCGAGTTCGTGTCGATCGACGCCGTCCGTCGTCAGTTCGAGGTCAACGTGTTCGGGATGCTGGCCGTCACCCAGGCTTGCCTCCCGCTGCTCCGCCGGGCCCGGGGGCGGATCGTCAACATGGGGTCGATCGCGGGCAAGAGCGTGACGCCCTATGTGGTGCCGTACACGATGTCGAAGCACGCCGTCGAAGCCCTGACCGACGGGCTCCGTCTCGAGCTCGCCGAAGCGGGCATCGAAGTATCGGTGGTCGAACCCGGTGCGGTCCGAACGCCGATCTGGGACAAAGGCACGGCCTCGCTCGCCGAGGCGCAGCGAACCCTCCCGCCGATCGCGCTCGAGCGGTACGGCGCCAAGCTCAAGTTCTTCGGCAAGGTGCTCGCCTTCAACAACGACCGCGGCGTCTCCCCCGAGCGGGTGGCCGACGCGGTCGTCCATGCCCTGCAGGCGACGCCGCCGCGGACCCGTTACGTCGTCGGCCGTGACGCGAAGATCCGGGCTCTCATCACCCGGTTTCTGCCCGATCGGGTCGGCGACGCGATCCTCCGCAAAGCCATGGCGAAGCTGGAGAGGGATCTGGCGTGACGCTGCGCCCCGGTCGCGCGGTGCTGCTGGGTGCCGCCTGGCTCGCCGGATGTCTCGAGCCCGGCAACGGCCCGAATGGGGATCCGCCGGCCAGTGGAGCCGAGATCGTCCCGGCGACGGCCTTTCTCGAGGTCGGCGGCCGAGTCGCGGTCTCAGCACAGCCGAAGTCGCCGTTCACGCTGCGGGTGGCGAATGGCCGGATCGTGCGGGTCGATGGCGACCTGCTGGTGGGCCTGGCGCCGGGAACCACGCGAGTCGAGGCCTTCCTCCCCGACGGGACGCAATCCATCGCCGTCACGGTCGTGCCCGTGGGAAAGCCGCTGGAGGCGCGCGTCCTCGACGAAGGGCTCACCGACGCTAGTCTCCTCGGCGTCTGGTCCGCCGACCCCGCCACCATTTACGCGGTCGGCGGAGCCGGCACGGTCCTGGTGAGCCGGGATGCGGGCGGTTCGTGGCAGCGGATAAATGCTGCCGGGGTCCAGGCTGATCTTACCGCGGTGTGGGGTACCAGTGGGTCCGACATTTACGTGGTCGGCGGCCGCGGGGCCGGCATCCACTACGACGGCCAGGCGTGGCGGCGACTCCAACTCCCGTCGGTGGACGCCCTGCTTGGTGTCTGGGGACTCGATGATCACCATGTGTACGTCGTCGGCTCCAATACGGCGCTCCGATTCGACGGGACCACCTGGCGTTCGATGCCCGGCGCCGGCGGCTCGGAGCTGTGGGCCATCTGGGGTACCCATCCGGACACGTTGTTCGCCGCCGGCCAGAACGGGGTCATCCTCCGGTGGGACGGTGCGGTCTGGCGGCCGATGTCCTCGCCGACGCAATACCTCCTGCTGGGTCTCTGGGGCCTCTCGGCGGGTGAGGTCTACGCGGCCGGCATCCGCGGCACCGTCCTCCGGTTCGACGGCCTGGCGTGGCAGCCGGTCAAGATTCCGAGCCGGGCCGATTTCTTCGCCATCGCCGGCACCGGCCGGTCCAACATCGTGCTGGCCGGAAACGGCGGCGCCGTGGTGAATTTCAACGGCACCGCCTGGACTCAGGCGCCCCAGGCCGCCTCCTACGAGAACTTCCGCGACATCGCCTTCGACCAGGCGGGCACGGCCCGGATCGTCGGCTGGTCAGGCACGGTGGTGGAGCGGGGACGAAACGGGTGGCGGTCGTTGCTGGCGTCGCCCATCCTTCTGGCGGCGACGTTAGGCGAGGACGGCGCGGTCTGGACCGTCGGCGCCGGCAGCACCGTGTTCCGCCGGCAGGGCTCGGCGGTTGAGCGGGTGGCCATCCCGGTGCGGCGTGACCTCTACGGCGTGGCTCGTGCCGCCGGGGGCCCGCTGATCGTCGTCGGCGACAGTGGCACCATCGTATCCCGCGAGGGCGGAACCTGGAGCCTCGAGACCGCGCCCGCCACCGTGCTGCTCCGCTCGATCTGGGCGGATCGGTCTGATCCCGACGGCGTCTTCGTCGTTGGCGACAAGGGGACGATTCTCGAGCGGCGCGGCGGGACGTGGCGGCTGCATCCGACCCCGACCACGGCCTTTCTCCGTCATGTCTTCGGCCTCTCGCCGCGCGATGTCTTTGCCGTGGGGGACAGCGGCATCGTGTTGCACTATGAGGGCAGCGGCTGGACCCGGATGGTCACGCCAACCACCGAACGGCTTCGCGGGATCTGGGGAACTGGGCCCAAAGACCTCATCGCTGTTGGGGCCAACGGCACCGTGATCCGGTTCGACGGCCGCCGCTGGTACCGGGTGCCGCTCGACACCACCAAGGAACTCAGGGCCGTGATGGGGACGGGACCAACGGACGTCTATGTGGTCGGCGAGGACGGGGTGCTCTTCCGGTTCGACGGCGCCGGTCTCACGCCGCTTCCCTCGGCCACCGCGCCGGC
>JAYUZK010000163.1:0-2959 GCA_043751835.1 Gemmatimonadota bacterium
TCGGTGAGCTGGTCGAGGCGGGCGCGATCGGTGTCGGACGACATCAACTTGATCGCCACGGCCCGGGTCTGGTCGGGCGTAAGGCGCTGCTTGGTGAGCGCCACCAGCTTGCCATCGATCCGGGCCCGGAACAGATCCCCCGCCTTGATGTGGAGATCCGAGGCGCCACGGTCAACGGCCGCCTTGATGATCCGCTCGATCGGGACGCCGGCCATTAGCGCTGCCCCCCGAGCGGCAAGAAGCCCATCCGCTGTTCGACGCCGGCCATCGTGTCCGTCGCGATCGCCCGGGCTCGCTCGGCCCCGTGCAGGATGGCGCGCTCGACCCGCCCGCGATCGGCGCGGAGCTCAGCGCCCCGGGCTCGAATCGGGGCGAATTCGGCGGTCACGCCGTCGGCCAGCACCCGTTTGCAATCGAGGCAGCCCCAACCCGCGGTTCGGCAGTTTTGGGCCACGGTCTGAACCGTCTCGGGCGACGAGAAGTGCTGATGAAGGGTGAACATGTTGCAGAGCTCGGGGGTCCCGGGATCCTTCTTCGTCTTCCGGGCCGGATCGGTCTTGGCCGGCCGCAGTTTCTCCCAGATCTGCTCCGGGGACTCGAAGATCCCGATCGTATTGCCGAGGCTCTTCGACATCTTGGCCTCGCCGTCGAGACCCATGATCCGCTTGGCTGGAGTCAGGAGAGCCTGCGGCTCCGGGAGGAAGGGATCGCCCGGGGAGAACTCCGCATTCCAGGCCCGGGCGATCTCCCGCGACAGCTCGAGGTGCTGGACCTGATCCTCACCAACCGGGACTTTGTCAGCGCGGTAGAGCAGAATGTCGGCTGCCTGGAGCACGGGGTACATCAGGAGGCCGGCCGGAACCCGCTCCATCCGTTGGGACTTATCTTTGAACTGAGTCATTCGCTCCAGTTCTCCGATTCCGGTCACGTTGGTGAAGAACCACATCAGTCTGGTGTGTTCAGGAACGTGCGACTGGGCAAAGATGATCGACCGATCCGGGTCGAGCCCGGCTGCCATCAGGGACACCAGCATCTCGCGGGTGCGTTCTGCCAGCGCCCTCGGATCGTACTTGGCCGTCAGGACGTGGAGATCGACGACGCAGTAAAGGCACTGGTACCGGTCCTGGAGCGCGACCCAGTTCTTGACCGCGCCAAGCCAGTTCCCGATGTGCAGTTCGCCGGTGGGCTGAATGCCGGAGAATACGCGATCCATGGGTTGGACAGTCAACTCCTTCGGTTCTTCCGGGGGATCAACCGGCAAACTAGCCACCCGGAGAAGCACTCGCAAGATGAAATATTCCTTGGACTTAGTGCGTTTGGCGACCGCCGCGGCCACCCGGGCCGGCGACTATCTCCGGACCGTCCGCCGACCTCGCGATCCGGCGGCGTGGACGGTGAAAGGCCGGAACGATTTCGTGACCAAGGCCGACTCACCGACCCCGGCCACGCGCTGATCGGCACCGGCCACGGCCGGGATTCGTCGAGCGGGATCGGCGGCGCTTGACCTCGCCTGGGTGGCGACCGGCACGTTCGATGGGTTCTGGGAGCTGGTGCTGGCACCGTGGGACGTGGAACTGGGGGCGCTCGTGACGGGGCAACCCGGCGATCCACCGTTGGCTCCTGTCGGTCCTGCACGAGCCGGACGAAGCCTGATGGCGAGGGTTCGGCCTACCCGCCCACCCGCCCATCCGTCAGGATCCTCGGCCCATCCTTCGTCACCGCGACGGTGTGCTCGAAGTGGGCCGAGAGCGACCCATCGGCCGTCACCACGGTCCACTTGTCGGCGAGCATCTTGGTCTTGTGATCGCCGATCGTGATCATCGGCTCGATCGCGATGGTCATCCCTTCCAGCAGGCGCTCCCCGCGCTTGGGCTTGCCATGGTTCGGCACCTGGGGGTCCTCGTGCATCTTGGTGCCGACGCCGTGACCCACCAGTTCCCGGATCACCCCATACCCCTCTGCCTCGGCAACGGTCTGGACCGCGTGGCCGATGTCACCGACGTGGTTCCCCAGCCGGGCCTGCTCGATGCCAGCCGCCAGGGCCCGTTCGGTGGTCTCGAGGAAATGCTTCGTCTCCGCGGGGATCCTGCCCACCGGCACGGTGATGGCAGCATCGGCGTGAAAGCCGTCGACACAGACCCCGCAATCGACACTGACGATGCTGCCCTCCCGGAGGATCCGTCTGGGCGACGGGATCCCGTGGACGACCTCTTCGTTGACTGAGATGCAGAGGCTCTTGGGAAAGCCGTAGAGGCCCTTGAAGGACGGCTTGGCGCCCTTGTGGCTCCGGATGAACTTCTCGGCTTCGCGGTCGAGATCCTCGGTGGAGATCCCGGGCTTCACCATCTCGCGGCAGAGCTCGAGGGTGGCGTGGACGATGGCGCCGGCCCGAGCCATGGTGTCGACTTCGCGGGGGGACTTGAGCGTGACCATGGGTGAAAGATAGGCGGCGTCAGCGCCCGATGGCCCGACGGGCCAGCTCGGCGATATCCGCCACCGTGCCGACGGCCGGAATCCGGATCACGCCACCCCGGGCCTCGTACCAGGCCAGCACTGGCGCGGTCTGCTCCCGATAGGCCACCAGGCGCCGCTGGACGGCCGTTGGATCGTCATCGGCCCGGCCTTCGATACCGCGCCGCTTCTCGATCCGGGCGAGGATCTCCTGGTCCGTGACGTCGAAGAAGAGCACCAGGTCGATTTTCCGCCCCAGCGTCGCCAGCAGCCGGGCCACCCCCTCGGCCTGGGGAATGGTCCGGACGACCCCGTCAAAGATGACGCCCTTGGCGCACGGCGGCTTGGCCAGCTCTTCACCGACTATACCCATGATGATGTCGTCGCTGACCAGCGCGCCCGACTCCATCACGGCTCGGGCCTTGAGCCCGAGCGGGGTGCCGTTCTTGACGGCGTCCCGGAGCAGGTCGCCGGTCGCCACCTTCGGGATTCCGAGCCGCTCGGCCAG
>JAYUZK010000164.1:0-3171 GCA_043751835.1 Gemmatimonadota bacterium
AATCCAGCTGTTCTTCGAGAACGCCGAGGTCCGCGACAGCCAGCAAAGGCCGCCGGTCGAGTTCTTCATCTTCAACGCCGACACCAAGGCGATCACCAGCGACGTCAACAGCTCGACGATCGTGGCGGTCGATGAATTCGTCCAGGGCCGCAACGACAGCTTCAACTTCCGGCAGTTCATCTGCAATATGGTGCTCCCCGGCTACGTGCCCGACAACGTCCGGAAACGATTCGAGGACATGGCCAGCAAGTGGGGCATGCTGCTGATCGGCGACTTGAAGGACGAGCCCTCGTTCAAATCCCTGTCCGACCAGTTCCGCACTGACGGCGGCGCCTACGAGTTCTTGAAGCGGCCCGAGGACCGTGCGGCGGCCGACGTGGTCATCGCCGGCTACGTCAAGCTCCGCGAGAAGCACTGGTTCGAGAAAGCCGACGACGACAGCGATGACGCCGACCTCTACGGTCCGTCTTCGCTGCTCTTTGCCGGCAACCTCGCCCGAACCGACCGGACCACCGGCGGCGGCATCGCCCAGGGACCCGTCGGGATGATCTTCGGTCAGATCCGGGGTGCCGAAAAGGCCCGGGTCGAGCCCAGGATCTCGCAGATGGAGCACCTGTCGATGGAGCGCCAGGTGGTCAGCATCATCCGGAACGAAGACAACCAGCTTTGTTTCGTCGGGAGCCGGACCCAGGCGGAAGACCCCAAAGGCGTCCTCAAGTTCTTCACCTCGTACCGGGTGCTGCGGTATCTGGAACGGCGGATCGCCGTCTACCTCCGCCGCGTGGCCGAACAGCGCCTGACCCGGGATCTGGTCAAGGAGCAGGTTCGCAATCCGATCGAGGAGTTCCTCGAGGACGAAATGAAGAAGGGGACCATCTACAAGTACGACATCGATATCGACATGGACGAGGACAAGTTTGCCCAGGGCGTGCTCGACATCAAACTCGAGGTGCTGCCGGTCGGTCCGGCGGAAACATTCGAGCTCAAGATCGACACGCCGCAGGGCAAGAAGGCCGGGGAGGGGTAACCGGGCATGGCGGATCAGGACGAGAAAGCGGCGGAGACCAACCCCGACGGGTCGCCGAAGAAAGACCTCCGGTACAGTTCCCACGAAGACCGGAACGTCCGGGTCGACCGCGAGCTCGACGGCTCGGGACACTTGGCGCGCGGCGACGTGACCAAGATGTCGGTCCTGAACTTCTCCTCCCGTCACCAGAGCCGGACGGAGCGGGATCCGGATTTCACGTTCCGTCCGGCACCAGCCGCCCCGCCGCCGACCGAGCCGGCGGCTGAGCCGGCGGCTGAGGCCCCGACAATGGTCGACAAGATCAAGCATTTTTTCGGACTGTAATCAACCGCTACCTCAACGGAGACCGCCATGGCCACGTACAACCGCGTCAAAGTCAAGATCGATTCGGTCGAGTTCCGACCCTCGGAGGTGACCTACACCCTGAACCGGAACTCGAACCAGGTTGGTCGCCGGGTCGGGGACTCGGTGGTCGGACGGGTCGAGATCAACGTCGACGCCAGCATCATCGACAGCATTCCGCAGGCTACCCAGATCGAACTGTGGAAGATGGCGACCGAATCGAAGGATCCGCTCCACAAGGTCGAGATCACCTGGTACCTCGACGAAGCCGACAAGGTCCTCCACGCCGTGGAATTCATGGGGTGGGTGTCCGGGTTCGAGGTCGGCAATCCCCCGGCCGACTTCCAGGCTGGCGCCAGCGCCGTTCAATTCAAGAACCTGCTCCACCTCGAATTGACGGTCGTGGTCGACGAGACCAACGTCACCAAGCACAAGTTCACCAAGTAGTCGTGAGGGCGGGGTGACGGCTTCCGTCACCCCGCTCCCCCGCCGCCGCCATGTCGATTGCGCTCCCCCTCCGCGTCACGCCCGACGGCAAGCTGGTAGAGCAGGATTCGTTCGAGGCCGTGCTCGGCTTGATCAAGGTGATGGCGGGGACCACCTCGACCACCTGGCCCCATGTCAGGTGGTTCGGCCTGTACGAGGCGTTCTCGGAAGCCGCCACCCGGGAAAAGCAGGACCATGAGGGGCTCAAGGATTCCCTCAACACCGCGCTCCGCGAGTTGGGTGTGACGGCCTATGTGGTGCAGGCGGTGACCACCGACGTGATCGACGGGACCGGCCGCCGTGGGTTCCGGATGACCATCACCGACGAGTCGGGCCAGGCCCGGTTCGGCCAGGTTGCGGCGCTCTAAGCCAGTTTAGCGGAGGAGGCTCTCGATGAAAGTTACGCTCCGGGTCACCATCGGCACACTCATGCTCCGCAACAGCGAACTCGATTCGCTCGAGGTGGTCCAGGAACTGGGCCAGCATACCACCTGCCGGATTGAGTTCACCCGGGACCGGGCGCTCGATGCGAGCCTCGATTCGTTCGTCGGCGACCCGGTCACCGTCACCGTCCACGGTGAAGGCGGCCAGCCGACGGTGATCTTTCTGGGTGAAATCGGCGACGGAGCCCAGACCCACCTGCTCAACTTCGGGTCACGATTCGTGCTCCAGGCCTCGTCTCCATCGGCCGGCCTCGAGTACGTCGACACGGTCTACTATCCCCAGAGCACCCTGACGTCGATCGCGGGCAAGATGGGTGTCAAGATCGTCGGCAGCCTCCGTCGTTCCCCGCCGGCATTCGATCACGTCCAGTGGGCCGAGTCCGAGTTCGCCTTTCTCCGCCGCCTGGTGGACGAGCACGGCGGGTTCCTCGTTACCAGCGGGGCCGCGCCCGAGATCCGAACCGAGTTCGTCGATCGAGGCTGGGAGCTGATGTGGGGCGACACGCTGCTCGAGGTGTCAGCCCGGGCCCGGCCGGTCAACCACGCGACGAGCGGCGCGAGCTACGATGCCAAGGAAAAACACACCCATCGTCATGCCGGGATCCGGCTGGCCCCCGCGTCCCTCGGCGGGGCCGGAAAGCTGATCGCCGCGGTGACCGAACTGGCCCGAGCCCCCGGCGGCGGCGATCCCGGGCTCGAAGAACCATCCGCCCGCGAAGCGACCCACGCGGAGTTCAAAACCCTGCTCCGGGCCGAGAGCGAACGGGCCCTCGGCACCGCCGTGATGATCGAGGGCCAGACCATCAAACCGGGACTGGCCGCGGGCGATCTGGTCAACCTGCTGCCCGGCATCAATTTCATTCTGCCCACGAC
>JAYUZK010000165.1:0-27973 GCA_043751835.1 Gemmatimonadota bacterium
CGAGCCATGTGTTATCCCTGCCGCTGCTTGTGCTTTGGATTCCGCTTGCAGATGATCCGGATGACGCCGCGACGGCGGACCACCTTGCAGTGTTCGCAAATCGGCTTGACGCTCGAACGTACCTTCATCGAAATCTCTCTCCCACTACCGAAATCCGGCTCCCACTACCTGGTTTGATGGGCAGCTTGTAAAGCTATCCCTCCGTTGAAGTTATTGCAAGGGAGGCTGGTGATCCGCGACCCTGATCGTCCCGGAACGCCAACTCGGTCGAGACCCACGGCGGAAACAGGGCTGGATGAATCGACTTAACTCATTCCAAATCTTGCGCTTGCTCAGATCTCCGCCGCCAATGCGGCCCAGGCTGCCGCCGCATCTGCGGCCTCGATCACCGGACGACCCACCACCAGGTGAGTCGAACCCGCCCGCGCAGCGTCGCCAGCCGTCGCGACCCGTACCTGATCCCCGGGCCGATCACCCCGGCCACGAATGCCCGGAGTTACCAGCAGCTTGTCCGGCCCGAGAAACGCGCGGAGGCGGGCCGTCTCGAGCGCCGACGCGACCACCCCGTCGATCCCGGCCACTCGCGCCAGTTCGGCCAGGCGCTCTACCTCGGCGGCGACATCGACCGGCCTGCGCCCCAGGACGTCGGCGAATCCGGCCGGATCGTGCGAGGTCAGCACGGTGACCCCGACGACGGCCAACTCCGGGCCGGCAGCCTCCTTCGCGGCGGCCAGCATGGCTTGGCCGCCCAACGTGTGGACCGTGACCATGTCCACCCCCATCGCCCGGGCACCACGCACCGCCCCGACCACGGTGTTGGGAATGTCGTGCCACTTGAGATCGAGAAAGACGTGGTAGCCGCGGTCCTTGAGACTCGTCACCATCGAAGGTCCCGCCCTGGTGAACAGAACGGAGCCGAGTTTCACCCAACGGACCTCGGGAATCCGGCCAAGAAGCCGATCGGCGGCTTCGGGAGAGGCCACATCAAGCGCAAGGACGAGTTCAGCCATGGGCGTGCATCCACTGGCGGGCGAGTCGCTGAGGCAGCCGCGGATCGGCGAGCCCCGCGGTGCCGATCGCGACGAGATTGGCCCCGGCTCGAAGATATTGCTGGACGTGTTCCAGAGTCCGAATGCCGCCGAGCCCGATGATCGGAACGTTCGGCAGGGCGCGCCGGACTCGAGTCGTCGCGAGCAGGCCGACCGGTAGCAACGCCGGGCCGCTTACCCCTCCGTTCCCGCTGCCGAGTCTGGGATGATCTCCTTCGTAGACAAGCCCGGGCATGGTGTTGACCACCGAAATGCCGACAGCTCCGGCCTCGACGGCCGCCGCCGCGAGACCGGGCACGTCCGGCAGCGCTGGCGAGAGCTTGGCGAGCAGCGGCCGGTCAGTGGCGGCACGGCACCGCGCCACGATCCGGCGCACCGCCTCGGGGTCGGCCCCGAATTCGAGACCACCCGCGGAGGTGTTGGGACAGGACAGGTTGAGTTCGTAGCCGGCCATGCCGCCGATCGGGTCGAGACCCTCAATCACCCGGGCATACTCGTCCTCAACGAATCCCACGACATTGACGAGGACCCGAGCCGCCCGGACGGATTGGATGATCCAAACGAGATCTTCGTCGGCCACCCTCCTGAGCCCGGGATTGGCGAGGCCGATCGAGTTGAGCATTCCACCATCGAACTCCGCGACTCTCGGCGACCGGTTGCCATTCCGGGGCTGGACCGAGACGGCCTTGGTAACGAAGCCACCCAGCGATTCGAGATCGACGGTACCGGCCAACTCACGACCGAAGCCGGCGGTGCCGGCGGCGAGCAGAATCGGATTTTGAAAGGTGGTTCCGAGAAGAGTGATCGGGGTGGGGTGAAGCGCGATGGTCATTCGCGGCCGCCGACCGTGTGTGCATCTGAGTCGGGGTTCACTCTACGCTGATACTCGAGCAGATAGGACACCACCGCGTCCGCGATCGAAGCGGCCAGGTTCCGCTGCGATCGGGTTTCGGTCATGACCCTGGCGTCTTCCGGGTTGGTGCTATAGCCCATCTCGACCAGCACGGCTGGGCGGCGGGCCGTGGTCAGCACCATGAAGCCGGCCTGTTTGACACCCTTGTCGGGCCCGGTGTGCACCTCCGCCAAGTGCGATTGCATCAACTCGGCCAGCCGGGCGGATTCGCGCAGATACTCATTCAGCTGGAGGTCCTTCAGAATGAAGTCGAGCCCTCCCCCCGATTCCCGGCTGGCCGACTGGTCAAACCGAATCGCGTCGTTTTCCATCTGGGCGACCCGGGCGGCGTCCTCGGATTTGGCTTCGGCGAGGAAATAGGTCTCGAAGCCTCGAACCCGGTTGAAGCCGGGCCGTCGAGGGAGCGAGTTGACGTGGATGCTGACGAAGAGGTTGCACCGGTCGGAACAGTACGACCCACGCTGCCGAAGATCGATGAGGGTGTCGGTGGTTCGAGTCATGACCACGCCGATGCCCCGCGCGAGCAGTTCCTGCCGGACCAGCAACCCAACCTGGAGGTTGACGCCGGATTCGGTCAGGCCGCGGGGGAAGTAAAGCCCTGGATTGCCGGGGTCGACCCCGCCGTGGCCCGGATCGACCGCCACTACGTAGCCCTTGTTCAGGCCGTTTGGTAGGCGTTTCGGATTCCGGACCGCGGCCGTGGCGGCGACGCCGGTCGGCGGGGCGGCAAGGTCCTCGAGGCGCCCGGTCGCCGGATTGTAGCGGTAGCGATCCTTGAGTTCAGCCGGGATCACATGGGTCACGAACTGGAGCGGGAGAAAGAGGGTGTCTCGCCTCACCACGGCACTCCCGACCAGCGGCTTCAATCCGGTACCCACCGTGTAGTATGGGGCCCCGAGAAGCAGTCGGAAGGATTGCCGGGCGATCTCCACTTCGGCCCAGGCCTCGGCCACCTTGGCCCGGCCACCGAGTGCCGCGAGCAGCGCCGGCGCCGGTACCATCGGACCGGTGACCGGATCGGTGCGAATGGGAATCCGGGCGTCACCCTTGGCGGTGGCGACCACGAGGGACATGGGCGCGGCGCCGCCCCGAGCGCCCGCAAGGACACCTACCAGCAGGAGTTGGAGGCCGAACAGCATCAGCCCCGGCCTCGCAACGCTCGAGCCACTTCCCGGTCCGCCATACGGCGTTTGATGTCCTCGCGGCGGTCGTGCACTTTCTTCCCTTTCCCCAGCGCCAAGGCGACCTTCGCGCGTCCCTTGCTGAAGTACAGTTCCAGCGGAACCAGCGTACAGCCCTTCTGTTCCGTGGCACCGATCAATCGTTCGATTTCCCGGCGGTGGAGGAGCAACTTGCGGCCGCGGACCGGCTCGTGATTGTACCGGTTTCCCTGTTCATAGGGCGTTATGTGCATCCCCTCGAGCCAGACCTCACCCCGTCGAATCAGCCCGAAGGCCTCCTTGATCGAGGCGTTCCCGTGGCGCAGACTCTTCACCTCGGTCCCTGACAGGACGATCCCAGCCTCGTGGGTTTCGAGAATGTGATAGTCATACCTGGCCCGCGGATTCCGTGCCACCGAGACCCGGTCATCCAGGGCTGATTTTGCTTTCGGACTTTGGCTCATAACTTGAACTCAGGCATAAAGATAGGGGTTCTGCGGTAGGCTGGCAACGGACCGCTTGCCTGAGAATAGGTCGGCCCTTAGGTTTGCGCTTCGCGCCGGAGTGGTGGAATTGGTAGACGCGCTGCGTTCAGGGCGCAGTGGGCGCAAGCCCGTGGGGGTTCGAGTCCCCCCTTCGGCATTGCAAAGGGGTGCTCCTCCAGGGAGCACCCCTTTGGGCTTTCAGCCCGAGCCGGGCTGGGTGGTCAAAGTCACGAGTTCGGGGAAAGCGGCAGGCACTTCTTCCCGGAGCAGATCGCCCAGGGAGATTCCGCCGAGGAAGTCGTCGATCCGGTGTTGGAGCGCCTGCCAGACCGGGCGGATGGCACACGACGATCCGGGGCTACACCGCTCGGCATCCACCGGATGGCTCTCGCAATTCATCTCGAAAGTCTGGTGCTCGGAGGCGGTCATCACGTCTCGAACGGTGATGGCCGCCGGATCCTTGGCCAGGAAATACCCGCCCTTCGCCCCGCGGACGCTCTCGACAATACCAGCTCGACGGAGGCGGAGCAGAATCTGCTCGACGTAGTCGGCGGGAAGGCGCTCGGACTCGGCGAGTTCCCGGGCCGCGACCGGGGCGGCACCATGGCTGCCCCGCTTGGCGAGGTGAATCGAGATGATGAGGCTGTACTCGGTCCAGGTGGTGATCCGCATGTCGCCAATCTAGCCAGAAGCCAGAAATCCGACCAGTCTAGTCGGGGTGGCGAATGACGACATCCCGAACGGCCAAGGCGTCGGGCTCAAGCTGGCGGGTGAGTCGGGTCCGGTCAGGCAGCCGATACTCCACTTCGAGCGGGGCGTCCCGGGGGACCCCGCAGACATAGGCTCCGCCACGCTCGGTTTGAGCGGCTTCCCATTCTGTGCCTCGGACCCCAACCGTCACTCGGTTCCGCGTGGCCCGGCCAAACAGGACGATCTTGCTTGCTCTGACCAGCAGGGTCACGCCCGAGAGGGGCAGCCCGGTTCCGCTGTCAACCACGGCTACGAGGAGCAGAGCAAGCCGCGGGTCGAGCCGATCGGTGCCGCAGAGCCGCCGCAGGGTTGAACCGAGTCCTTCGAACGCGATGTTGGTCGTGTCGAGTACGCCCCGTCGAAGGCTGGCGGCGGCATGGAGCGGCTCCAAGCCGCGCCGCCGACGGGCCGGATGATCGATGGTCAGCAGATACTCGCCGGTACCGGGGGACTCAATCAGGAATCGGCCCGATTCATCGGTGGTGTCGGCCCGGGTGCCCTCTTCCATGCTGACGACAGCGCCGGCAAGCGGGCGACCAAGGAGCGAATCGAACACCACCCCGGTGACCGCCGTCTTTTGAGCACCGGCCGTGGCGAGGCCGGTCGCCACAGCAGTACCGCCGGCCTCCCGATAGCCCATGAGGGAGTCCGCCCGGCCAGCGAGAAGCCGCCGGGATCCGACAACCGGCATCCGGATCTGCCAGCGGCCGATGATCCAACCGCCGGTTTTGAGCCGCAGGAACTCGAGGCGCCCGCCCACGCCAGTGGTGCCGTTCGGCAACTCGAACCCGGTGTAGCTGAATTCCATGGTTCGAAGTTCGAGGGTTCGAGCGTCCAGCCAGAGGACCCCCCGAACGTCGGACACTTGGCGGTCCTTGGTCGGCTCGAACTCGAGGCCGATCCGCGTCGTGCCGTTGGAATCGGGCGCCGTGGGCCGGAAGCAGTGGTCGTCAAGGAACTGCTCGGCGAGGAGGAGTTCGGCGTCCGGGGCATGGAACCAGATTCCATCGGACCGCGCCTGGACGTAGCCCAGCCGGTGGAGCGAGTCGGCACTCGCCGCGACGAACGGCCGGATGCTCGGGCCCCGGCGGGTCTCGCTCGATTCGCCTATGACCCGGCCCCGGGCATCGATCCGGCGTTCGAAGGTTCTCACTTCAAAATTGGTCGCCCGGCTGGAACGGGTGATCTCGGTGCCGGTGAGCGCCTTGCGGGCCTCATCCCAGAGTCGCGCGGCCACGGTGCCCTCGGCCTCGTCGATCGAGCACTGGGCCGGCCGCGAACTCGCGACGACGAGTTCGTTGAGGTTCAAGGGTGCCGCGTCCAACTGGACGGCGCGTTCGAGGGTGACGCCGGCCGCGAGCGCGACGACCTCGGACACGATGCCCTGGTACCCGATGGCGTCGACCCGGATCCGATAACGGCCAACGCCGGGCGCGGTCACCGCGCTGCGACCGCGCTCATCGGCCAGGGCGCGAACGAGTCGCTTCCCCGCTTCGCTTTCGAGGGTGACGAGCGCGCCTCCGAGGGCCGCCCCGGTAGCACGGTCGGCGGCGCGAACCACGACGGTCTGGGCGGCGGCGAGCGTCGGGAGGACGCCAAGCACCAGGGCGGCCCTAAGGCGTTTCACCGGTTCTGGTCCACAGCAACACGGCGCCGCAGGCGGAGCCAGTCCGCTGGAAGGCAGTTGGCAACTCGGACGCCCCGCGGTAGATCTCGACGCCTTCGAGTTCGAACAGACCGATGTCGTCCACGTTGGGCGGATCGGGCTCACCCCACGCCCAGATCTGGACGCCATCCAGATAGATGCTCAGGTAACACGCCGGCGCGAGCGGGACGCCCGACAAACTGCAGACCATGCGGGCCGGCATTGCGGTGGTGCCGATGCCGCGCCCGGAGGCCGCCGCGTGGCCACTGCACGGATAGGGAACCTGGATCAACACGATGCCAGCCGTCTGCCGCAACTGAGTGGCCAGGATCGCCCCGTCACCCAGCTTATTCAGCGCCGTACGATCGTAGAACCGGCCAAATCCGGCTTTCCAGCGCTCGGCGAAGCCGGTCATTTTGCCGACGACGGGCCGCTCAGACTTGCCGACAACCTCGAGGGGAGCGAGTTCGACGGCCGACTTCAGCAGCAGCAGGTCCACGTCGAGGGTGTCGCCGGCCGCGATCTCGAAGGGCACGCTGAGGGGCTGGTACCCGACGGCGCGCGCCACCAGCGTGTGGGCTCCCGGGGCAAGGTCCAAAATGGTGTAGACGCCGTGCATGCTGGCCTGGACGGATCGGGCCAGGTCGCGAATCTCGACCACGGCAAACGGAATCGCCGAGCGGCTGGAATCGGCGCGGACCCGGCCGCGCAGCATCGCTTGAGCGCCCGCGGAGCCGGCGGTTGCTCCCGCGAATACGAAGGCGAGACTGAGCGTCCGATGCCAAGGCATGATGCTCAAGATGCCCCCGGAACAGTCAGGGGGGAAGTTGGACGACGCAGCCGCAGCAGTCGAGTGATGGCGACGATGCCGAGGGCCGGTCCCGCCGCGAGCGCCGGGAAGGCCCAGCGGGTGGCGGGACCGCCGGCCGCCGCGATGAACTGGATCGCGACCATGGTGAGCAGGAAGCCGAGCGAGGTCTGGAGGGTGAGGGCCGTCCCGACGGCATGGGGCGGCGCGGTTTCGGTGACCAGCGCGCTGAACTGGGCGGAGTCGGCGATGATGGCGACGCCCCAGACGAGGATGACCGGCAGGGTGACCCAGAGCGGCCCGCCGAATACAATCCCCGAGGCCAGGGCCGCGAGCCCGCTCACAATCAGCGACCAGATCACCACCCGCTCGCGACCCAGCCGGTCGGCGGCGATCCCGCCGCCGAGACAGCCCACCACCCCGATGGCGATCGATCCGAACGCGAGCGCGGCCGTCCGTTGGGCTGAGGTGCCGGGTTGCGAGGCCCGCCAATAGGCGGCGATGAAACCCCAGAAGGCATACAGCTCCCACATGTGGCCGAGGTACCCACCCGTGACCAGGCGCAATTCGGGCACCCGGATCACCGAGGCCACAAGCCGCCAGGAGAAGGGACGGCGGGGGAAGGCGTAGGGACCATCGCGGTAGGCGGTGGCGGCAAGCAACGCCGCCGCGATGGCCGCGACGGAGGTCGACCCGACGATGACTGAGAGGGAGAACCCGCCTAACGCCTCGATCAGATAGGGCGACGCCTTCCCCACAGTGAGGGCGCCCACGACGGCACCGATGGCAAAACCCCGGCGATCGCGAAACCAGCTGGCGGCCATCTTCATCGCGGGGGGGTAGACACCGGCCAGGCAGAGCCCGAGCGCGAATCGAGTCACGAGGGCCCCCCGATAGCCCGGCACGAGGAGGAGGGAACCGTTGGCGAGGGCAGCGAGGGCAGCGGACGACGCGACCAGCCACCGACTGGACACGACGTCGGCCAGGTTGAGCACCGCCGCGGCCAGGGTGCCGGCCACGAAGCCCAACTGGACCGCGGAGGTGAGCCAGGCGACCTCCGAGCCACCGAGTTGCCACCGACCAGCGAGTTCGCGGGCCGCCGCGCCGCCCGCGAACCACCCCGCCATGCCGAGCAGTTCGATGGCGGCAATGACCGCCAGCATGAGGCCGGGGCGGCGGATCACCGCCCCTCGATCACAGCTTTCTTCGCGACGTAGCGCGACATCTGCTTCACCAACTCGGCATTGGTCACCGGCTGCCAGCCGTGGGGCTTCATCGGCCGGCCGTACTGGAAGGTGGCCTGGCCTCTCAGGGCCTTGAACGCCTCCTCCATCTTGTACACGCCGAGGTTGAGGAAGTAATTGTCCATGTCGCCGACCCAGACGGTGATCTTGCCGTTCAGGTCCTTCCCGATCTTGCCCCAGTTCTGCTTGAGGTAGTAGGTGAGATCATAGCCGTTGTCGCGCCAGTAGGCGGCCACGGTCTTGTCGATCACCCCGGTGTTTCGATCGAACAGCGGCTTGGGGTAACCGTCCTCCCCGACCGGTCCGTAGGCCGCATCGTAGGCTTGCAACTGCTGGCCGCCCCGGACTCGCCCGCCCAGCACTTCCTCGAGCTGCCCCATCTGACGCACGGTGGTTCCGGCCTGACCATCCTCGTTGCGGGAGAGATACCGTTCAGGCACGAACCACTGATTGGCCCGGGCGTTCGGCCGATAGGCGTTACTGTCGGCGTAGTTGTCGATCATCTGGTTTCGGGAGAACTCGACCCCATCGGGATAGAGCGACCAGGTGCCGCCGAAGAATTTGGGCTGCTGGATCTGAAGGGCCAGCGCTTCCCAGCCGCCGGTCGAGCCGCCGGTAAGGAGCCGGGCGTAGGACTTCGGAATGAGCCGGAACTTTTCCTCGAGATAGGGGATCAGTTCCTTGATGATCGCGTCCTGATAGGGCCCGGTGTTGGCGGAATTGACGGCGTAGGAGTCGTCATAGTACGGGGTCGGATGCTGGAACGAGATCGCGACCATGCGAGGGAAGTTTGGTCCCACCCAGGCTTCCGAGAATTCGTAGCCCGGTTCGCGTGCGCTCCGGGCGAGACGGGCCGTCCGAGCCTCAGACGCTTCGGCCTTGCCGTCGGGATTGAAGCTGAACGGGGCGCCCTCGCCGAAATGGCCCTGGATGTAGATGGCGGGATAGCGGGTGGTCGGGTTTTCTTCCCAGCCCTTCGGCAGCAGAACCGTGGCGCCAAGGTAAACCGTCTTCCCCCACCACTCGGTGAGGATCTTGCTCTCGATCTTGATCCGTTTCACCCACCGGGTGTCGGCGAGCATCGCGATCGGCGGGATCTTCTTCGTCAGGGCGATCTTCAGGCTCGACCCGGTGGGGTCCCACCGAACCTGCTGGACTTCGCTCAGGAGGTTTCCGGGGGTCCGGTCCCACTGCCGACCCTCCCACTGATCCCAGGGGAGCCAGATGGTCTTGCCGTGCTTCGGGGTGACCCTGGTGTAGACGACGAAGACACCCTGGACGAAATAGTCCCCGGCGGGAACGTCATGGATGCTCTTGACGGGGAAGCCCGGGGTGGCCGCGTCGATCACCGCGAGGGTATTGGGGCCGAGTTCATTCGCATCCACGCCGAAGAACGGGACGCTCGAGTTGTAGGAGCCGGCCTGGAAGCGTGGCTCGCGGGAGTTGTCGCGGGTGAAGATGACGAAAACGCGACCAGTGGCGGGGGCGTCGGTCAGGCCCGGCGCGATCGTGACTTCGATGCGCTGGGCGGCGGCCGGTGGGGCCAGACAGGCGATGATCGCGGCTGCAGCGTAGATCCGGATTGACGAGCGGGGCATGGGTCGGTCTCCTGCGTGGGGAGGGGCGGGCGGATGCCCGTCCTTACGTGATCGGGCGCACACCGGGCGGATCATCCGCTCCCCGGCAAGGGCTTTCCGCCGGGGATTCCGAGTTCGGTCATCGCGCGGAGATCGAGAATCTCGTCGAGTTCCTTGCCCTGGAGAATCCCTTTCTTCGTGACCAGCTCCTTGACCGTGAGGCCGGTGGCGATCGCTTCCTTGGCGAGCTTGGCCGAATCAGCGTAGCCGATCTTCGGCGCCAGCGCCGTGACGAGCGCCGGGCTTCGCTCGAGCCAATGAGCGCACTGGGTCTCGTCGGCTTCGATTCCCTTGACGCACGCGACGTCGAATTGCCGGGTGGCGTTGGCGAGGATGATCAGAGCAAAGACGATGTTGTGGGTGATGACCGGCATCATCACGTTCAATTCGAGCTGGCCGGCTTCGGCCGCCATAGCGACGGTGGTGTCGAGACCCAGGACCTGGAAGCAGACCTGGTTCACCATCTCGGCGATGGACGGATTCACCTTGCCGGGCATGATGCTCGACCCCGGCTGGACGGCCGGAAGGATGATCTCGGCCAAGCCGGTCCGGGGGCCGGAGGCAAGGAGCCGGATGTCGTTGGCGATCTTGTTCAGGTCGAGGGCGTAGGCCCGAACCGCCCCGCTCATCGTGGCGATGTCACCCATCGACTGCATCAGCTGAATCCGGTCCTCCCCTTCTTCGAGATCGAGCCCGGTCAGGTCGCGGAGGCACTCGACCATGAGTTTCGGATATTCCACCTCGGCATTGAGCCCAGTGCCGACCGCGGTGCCACCGATACCCAACGGCCGGAGCCACTTGGCGGCGTCGGCAAGCTTGTGCCGGTGCCGGGCCACGGTCCGGCCATAGGCGGCGAACTCCTGGCCAAGGCGAATCGGCGTGGCGTCCTGGAGGTGGGTCCGGCCCGATTTCATGACATGGTCGAACTCGCGGCCCTTGGCGAGGAACGTTTCGGCCATGCCCTGCATCGCGTCGAGGAGTTTCGGCAGGGTCGCGAGGGTCGCGAGGCGCATGGCGGTCGGGATGACGTCATTGGTGCTCTGGGCCATATTGACGTGATCGTTGGGATGAACCGGACTGTAGGTCCCCCGGGCGGCGCCGAGGATCTCGTTGGCCCGGTTCGCAAGCACCTCGTTACAGTTCATGTTGTGCGACGTCCCGGCCCCGGCTTGATAGACGTCGACCACGAAATGGTCACGGTGCTTTCCGGCCAGCACCTCGTCAGCGGCCGCCACGATCGCGTCGGCAAGGCTGGCCGCTAGGCGGCCGGTCTTCTTATGGGTGACGGCGGCCGACCGCTTGATCCAGATCACGGCGTCGACGAAGGCCGGGAGTGGCTTCTGCCCCGAGATCGGAAAGTTTTCGACGGCTCGAAGCGTCTGGATGCCGTAGAGAGCCTCAGTCGGCACCTGTTTTTCGCCCAGGGAGTCCTTCTCGATCCGGTAAGCCATGGCGGGTTCTGTCTCTGATCTGACTGCGAGGGACGAATGTCACAGTATCTGGTGAATCCGGAGGCCCACGCCGCGTTCTCGGCGGACAAGGCAGCGAAAGTTGACCTGGTCCGAGGCCATCACCTGTTTCTCGGGCTCAACTGCTTCGAGCCGGGGCAGGCGCAGCGAATCCATACGCATCGCGGGGCCGACAAATTCTATCTGATCGTCTCGGGAAAGGCGAGAATGGCGGTCGGGGATGATCGCTTCGAGGCGGGGCCCGGCGCGGTGGTCTGGGCGCCGGCCGATGTGCCGCATGGCGTCGAGGTAGCGATCGAACGGACTGTGATGCTCGTCGGCATGACTCCGTCCCCCTGAGGCAACGCCCTTTCCAGGTGCTCCGGTGAACCGATCCCGAACGATGGCGCGTGTCCTGGTGGCTCTGGCCGTTGGTCAGGTCACTCCGCTCGCGGCGCAAACGGCGGTCAGAATCCAGCGAGGCGTCATCACCGGCCGGGTCTTCGACCGCCTGACCGGGAATCCGATTCCCTTCGCGTTGGTGACGTTCGGCCCGAAGCGGTGGTTTGCCTCGGAGAGCGGGCGGTTCGCGATCGCCAACGTGAGCCCGGGACCTGCGGTCGTCGTGGTGTCGCAGATCGCGTATGCCCCAACCGAGCTGCGGATCGAGATCAAGCCGGAGCTGGCAACCGAAACGCCGGCCGAGCTCGCGATCGGGCTGACCCACCGGGCCCTCGTTCTTCCGGAGCTTTCGGTCACGGCTCAAGCCGGTTGCGCCGAGGGCGCTCGAGCGACCAACCTGGGCCGGGACGCCGAGCCGATCGTCGCCGCAGCGCTCGACAATGCGGAACGCCTCCTCGTACTCATGCGGAGCTATCCGTTCCAATCCAGTTTCCTCTACCAGGCCGAGGAATTCGACTGGCAGGACCAGCGCGTGGGCTACCAGGCGGGGACGATCGTGGCCGCTACCCGGGACCAGAGGGGGTACTCGCCGGGCAAGACGGTCAATCGGGACGGGACCGTGAACTACTTCTCGACTGCCGACCTGGCCCGGCCGGCTTTCGCTGACCGGCACTGCTTCTGGGCCGCCGGCGCCGACACCCTGAACGGGGTAGAGATGCTGGTGGTCGAGTTTGCCCCGAGCAGCGACCTCACCACGCCGGATTGGGCCGGACGTCTGACGATTGACCCGGAGTCGGGCCAGCTGCATCGGTCCCTGGCCCATATGGTGAACCTCGATTCGCTCCAGCACAAGATGATCGCGGCCCAGTGCCTCGTGGCCTACGGACTGGCCGTCGCGACGATCGTCCACGAAACCGACGCCAATTGCGTAGCGGTCCGGTCGAATCGGGACCGCCGGACGACCGTCTCAAAGTGGGAATTCATCAAACTGGAATTTGACAAACGCCGGCCGGGGGAGCCGCCGTGACCGGGCGGTCAGCGAGAAAGAAACGGGTTGGTCCGTCGCTCGGCCCCAATGGTGGTGGCGGGACCGTGGCCCGGAAGGACCATGGTGTCGTCTGGAAGCGAGAGCAACTCGGTCGTGATGCTGGTCAACAATTGGTCAGCGTTCCCGCCAGGCAGGTCGGTCCGGCCGACCGACCCCTGGAACAGGACGTCGCCACCGATCACGATTCCGGGCGCCACGAAGCAGACGCTGCCGGGTGAGTGCCCGGGCGTGTGACGCACGGCGAATTCGATCGACCCGAGCTTCATGGTTCCGCCGTGGACCAGGTCGTGATCGGGAGGCGGGGCCGGCGGGAAGTCGAGGCCGAACCACCGGGCCTGCTCCTCAAGCATGTCATAGACCGGGCGGTCGGCTGGATGGAGCCAGACGGGAGCCCCGGTCGCCCCCTTCACCGCCCCGACCCCGGCGATGTGATCGAGGTGGCCGTGGGTGAGCCAGATCTCCCGGATCACGAGCCCTTCCCGGGCCGCCCGCTCGAGGAATCTGGGCGCCTCTTCCCCGGGGTCGACGATGACGGCGTCCGCCGAGCCCTCGTCGGCCAGGAGGTAGCAGTTTTCCTCGAACATCCCATTGGGGATCGAGATGGTCCGGAGTTTCGTCACGCGCGAGCCCTGCTCTTGAGGTCCGTGAGGTACTTCTCCACGGCAATGGCGGCGGTGGTGGCATCGCCGACGGCGGTGGTGACCTGGCGGGTGAGCTGGACCCGAAGATCGCCGGCGGCGAAGAGCCCGGGAATCGACGTCATCATCCGGTCGTCCGTGATCAGATAGCCGGTGGCGTCGTGGCCAACGTGGTCCTTGATGAGTCCGCTGTTCGGGGTAAACCCGATGAACACGAAGCAGCCGGTCACCCCCAGGGCGGAGCGCTGCCCGGTGACGGTGTCCTCGAGGGCCAGGCTCTTGAGGCCGGTGATCTCGCCCGTCAACTCCAGCACCTTCTTGTTCCAGATCACCTCGATCTTGGGATTCTTGAGCGCCCGCTCCTGGACCACCTTGGAGGCACGAAACTCGTTCCGCCGGTGGACGATGTAGACCTTGGCCGCGTAGCGAGTGAGATAGTCCGCTTCTTCGACCGCGGCATCGCCGCCGCCGATCACGGCGATGGTCTCGCCCTTGAAGAACGCGCCGTCGCAGACCGCACAGTAGGAAACGCCCTTCCCGGCGTATTCCCCCTCGCCCGGCACGCCGAGTTTCGTGGGAGTGCCGCCGGCCGTGATGATCACCGCCGGGGCAACGAATTCGGCTCCGCTGCTGGTGGTCACTTTGAAGGACCCGTCCACCTGCTTCGCGATCCCTTCGACGTTCTCCATCCGGATGTCGGCGCCGAACTTCTTGGCGTGCTCGGTCATCCGGGCCGCGAGGTCGGGGCCGAGGATGCTCTCGAAGCCGGGATAGTCCTCGATCTTTTCGGTGTTCAGGAGCTCGCCCCCCGGAATACCGCGCTCCAGCACGACCGCGTTCAACATCCCCCGGCCAGCGTACATCGCGGCGCAGAGCCCGGCGGGACCGGCCCCGACGATGATGACATCCAGCGTGTTCATGACGTGCTTTCCTTGGATCGGCGGGGAGAATATAGGCGGGTGGGCGGATGGGGAACCAGCGATCAGGGGGGCCGGGTTCCAAGCCAAGAGCGGATTGCTTCGAGGTCGGGCCTGGATCGAAGGTGACCGGCGGCCAGAACCTTCCCCTGGTTGGTCGCCCCGGTGGCGCCGGGCTCGAATGCATGAACGAAGTCGGGCAACGGGCTCACCATGCCGGCACCGGAATGGTCCGCAAGATCGTCACGGCACCGTGGCAGGACGACACTGTGGCGACAACCACGTCGGCCGGGGTCGCCTCGGCCAGGGCCGAGGTCAAGATCGAACGGGCCTGGCGCACCGCGGCCAGATCGAACATGCCGACCCCGTGGGTGCGATGCCGGGTGACGAACAGGGCGAGCCCGACCGCGCGGCGGCGGGCATTGATCCGTGCCACGTACTCGCCCACGGCGTCGCTCATTTCCCAGGTTCGGGGCGCCGAAATTGCCGGACAGAGCTTCGGCTCGATGCAATGGGTGGGACAGAGCCAGTCGGCAAACGAAACGTAGCGAGTGCCGTCGGGCGCCAGGCGGTCGAACGGGGTTCCGAAGGGAGAGGGCCGCCTCGGCGCGGGCGACCCGGCCGCCGGCCCGGCGTTCGAGCCAGTGCGCCATCAGGTGTGGCATGAGGGGCGAGGGTACGAGGGCGTCATCGGGTTCGCCCGCGGGGGGCGGGGGGCGATCGAAGAACCGGTCGACGAAATCGTCCCAGCTGGCGACATCAAGCCGGAAACCGTCCCGAAGCTTGCCGTCGCGAGCGGCCTGACAGGCCGGGTCACGATCGACCAGGATCACCGAATCGAAGGCCACCTTGCCGCGATCCCTGGCGGTGGCGAGCTGGGCAGCGTAGAAGCTGCCGTAGCATCCCCCGCCGATCACGACGATGTCGCGATAGCGCTGGAACGGCACGGCCCGCTTCCCGCCTAACGTCGGCACAGGGCCAACGCCTCAGCCGCCTCGACCCAGGCCATCGGAACCCGCTCAGCGCCGATCACGTTGTGACTGCCGCTGGCGGCCTGCTCGCCGTGGGAGTCGCTCCCCCCGGTCCGGAGCAGCCCGAGTTCCTGCGCGAGCCGGTCGAGCTGGGCCCGGACCGGACCCGAATGGCTGGGATGGAGAACCTCGACGCCATCGAGCCCCCGCGCCTGGAGCGACTGAAGGGTCTGCCGGGTGGCCCGGTCCTTCGGGTGCGCCAGCGAAGACACGCCGCCGACTGCGCGGATCAGGGCGCAGATATCGGCCAGTTCGGGAAGCACCTTGCCCACGTACGCCGGACGGCCGCGGCCGAGCAACCGGTCGAAGGCCTCATCGATCGACCGAACCACTTTGCGGGCGATCAAGGCCCGCGCGACGTGGGGGCGGCCCACCGCGCCGCCGCCTGCCTCGCGATCGACGTCCGCCTGATCGAGCGTTAGGCCGAGCTTCTGAATCGCGCTCACCATGGCCCGGCCCCGCTCGACCCGGAGGTCCCGGAGCCGGGCGAGTTCGCTGGTGAGACGGGAATCATTGTCGGGGAGGAAATACCCGAGGAGGTGGATCTCGCCCCAGTCGCCCCGGACCGAAAACTCGCAGCCCGCGATGACCCGGATCCCGTGGAGTGCCCCCGCGGCCGTGGCCTCGGCGACGCCGGCCACGGAATCGTGATCGGTCAGTGCGATGGCGGCGAGCCCCGCGGCCGCCGCCAAGCGAACGACCTCCGGCGGCACCAGACAGCCGTCGGAGGCGGTGCTGTGGGCGTGAAGGTCAGCCAGGCCGGTCAGCGGCGGTACCCGAGTTCGACGGCAGTCCAGGACGGCTGGGACCGCTTGAGGAGGGAGGCCAACTCGGCATCCGTGAGCTCGGCGAGGGAACTCTCGCGGGCCTTGGAGCCGAGCGGCGAATAGCGGGCGACCCGCTGGCGGCCGGTCTCCGATTCCGTGAAGCAGACGGTGAACTCATCCTTGGCGTACTGGGTCCGCCGGCCGGTCGTGGACACCGACCAGCGGCCTCCATCGGCGTCGATGGTGCGAAGAGGCATCGGCAAATCCTCGATCCGTTAGGCGTTGTCGGGGAACTCGTGGAGCGACTTCTTGACGTCGGCCAGGAACCGGTCGGCATTGGCGCCGTCCACCACGCGGTGGTCGAACGACATCGCCAGAATGCCCTTGGTCCGAATCCCGATCGTGTCGGTGCCGTCGGGCTGGGTGATGATCGAGGGTTGTTTCTCGATCGCGCCGACCGCGAGAATGGCGGACTGGGGCTGATTGATGATCGGCAATCCCACGATGGTACCGAACCCGCCGGGGTTGGTGATGGTGAACGTCCCCTTCTGGACCTCGTCCGGCGAGAGCTTCTTGGTCCGGGCCCGCTCGGCCAGATCACCGATGGCGCGCGCCAGGCCAAACAGGTTGAGTTCGTCGGCGTGGCGCACCACCGGCACGATCAGACCCCAGTCGAGCGCCACGGCGATGCCGAGGTTCACCTCCCGGCGGAGAATGGTGGCTTCGCCCATCACCGCCGAATTGACCACCGGGTGCTTCCGGAGGCTCTCCGCGACCGCCTTGGCGATGAAGGCAAGGAAGGTCAGGTTCACGCCACGCTCGGTGAATTCGGCTTTCCGGCGGGCCCGGATCTGGCTTACCCGGGTGTAGTCAATCTCGATCAAGCTCGACACATGGGGCGACACCCGCCGCGACATGATCATGTGGTCGGCGGTGAGCTTTCGAATCCGCGACCAAGGCTCGACCTTGTCGCCCTCCCAGGGCTCGACGACGGGACCGGGGGCGGACGGGCGGATGGGCGGGTGGGCGGACGTGGGGGCTGGAGCGGCCGCCGCAGCGGCGACACCCGACTCGAGGTAGGTGAGGACGTCGGTCTTGGTGACCCGGCCGGCGAGACCCGATCCCGGAATTACGGTGAGATCGAGACCGTGCTCGGCCACCATTTTCCGGACCACCGGGGTGGATTTCCGGCGCAGCCGCTCTTCCATGGTTTCGTCGCCAACTGGAGCGGCCTCCGCTTTGGCGATTGGGGTCGGCGCCATTGGAGCCGCCGCCGGCTTGGCCGGGGCCAGCGGGGCCGCGGCGGGCGCGGGAGCCGTTCCGGCGGCTCCGGCCTCAGTTTCGAGGCGGGCCACCAGCGTCTGGACCGGGACGGTCTGGCCCTCCTGAACCAGGATCTCTGCCAATACACCCGCCACGGGCGCCGGGATTTCGGCGTCGACCTTGTCGGTCGAGATCTCGAAGATCGGTTCATCCCGCTTGACGCGGTCGCCGAGCTTCTTGAGCCACTTGGACAGGGTGCCTTCCGCGATGGACTCGCCCATCTGCGGCATCAATACGTCGATTCGTGCCATGCTTGCCTCCTAGTACTCCGCCATCCAGCGGGCTGCCTTGACGATGTCGTCCGTCTGGGGCAGCACGAAATCTTCCAGCGTCGGCGCAAAGGGCAGCGGCACGTCGTGCGCGCAGACCCGCCGGATCGGCGCGTCGAGCCACTCGAAACACCGTTCGTTGATCCGGGCCGCGATTTCCCCGGCCATGCCCCCAGTCCGGGTGTCCTCGTGGACCACGAGGACCCGATTGGTCTTCTTGACGCTCGCCACGATCGCGTCCTCGTCGAAGGGCAACAGCGACCGCAGGTCGAGCACCTCCACCGAGACCCCGTCCTTGTCCAGGACCTCGACCGCGTCGAGGACCTTCCAGACCATCGCCGACCAGGTCACGATGGTCAGGTGCTTCCCTTCCCGTGCCAGGCGGGCTTTCCCGATCGGGGTAATGATATCCTCGTCGTCCGGCAGGTCTTCCTTGATCCGCCGGTACAGGTACTTGTGCTCGAAGTACAACACCGGATCGTCGTCGCGGATGGCCGCTTTGATGAGACCCTTGGCGTCCCGAGCCGTCGCGGGAGCCACGATCTTGAGGCCCGGGGTGTGGAGATAGGCCGCCTCGGGGTTCTGCGAATGAAACGGTCCACCGCGAACGTAGCCGCCGGACGGCCCCCGAACCACCATTGGCGTCTTCAGGCCCGCCCGGTAGCGCGCCGTGGCGACGTAGTTGGTCAGGATGGAGTAGGCGCAGGACAGGAAGTCGATGAACTGCACCTCGCAGACCGGGCGGAGGCCCATGTGGGCGGCCCCGGCGGCGGCCCCGACAAAGGCCGTTTCCGCGATCGGCGTGTCGATGATGCGCTCCGCCCCGAACTGGGCCTGGAATCCCTCGGTGACCTTGAACGCGCCGCCGAAGGCACCAATGTCTTCGCCCATCATGAAGACCCGCTCGTCGCGCTCCATTTCCTCCCGGAGCCCGTCCCGGATCGCCTCGAGGTAGGTCACCAGGGCCATCTCAGAGGCTCCGGTACCATTCGGGCTCGGCCGCCGGCGGGTCGGCCAGCACGCCGGTCAGAGCGGAGGCCGGCTCGGGCATGGGCTCGTTCTCGCACGCCGCAACGGCCTGGTCGATGTCACCGGCAATCCGGGCGTCGATCGCGGTGAGCTCCACCGGAGTGGCCCAGCCATTTTCAGTCAGGCGGCGGACGTACCGGTCGATCGGATCTCGCGCTTCCCAGGCCTCGAGCTCTTCGCGGGCGATATAGGACTGATTGTCGTGCTCCGCATGTCCCTTCCGTCGGAAGGTGATCAACTCGACGAGGGTGACCCCGCCGCCGGCTCGGGCCCGGTCCACGGCGCGTTTGGTGGTCTCGTACACGGCGAGCACATCGTTGCCGTCCGTCTGGTCTCCCGCAACGCCGTAGCCGGCGGCCTTCTCGACCAGGAACTTGACCGCGGTCTGCTTGGCCATCGGGGTCGAGTAGGCGTAGCCGTTGTTCTCGCAGATGATGACAAGCGGCAGCCGCTGCACCGCCGCGAAGTTGATTCCCTCGTGGAAGGCGCCGGTGCTCATGGCCCCGTCGCCGATGTACACCATGCCGACCCGCGGCTCCCGCCGCATCTTGAACGACATGGTAACGCCGCACATGACGGGCACCATATCACCAAGGTGGGATATCTGGCCGAGGAAGCCACGCTCGAGATCGTTGAAGTGGAGGTTCAGTTCACGGCCGCGGGTTGGGCTGTCCGCCTTGGCCATGTACTGCCGGAGGACCTCGATCGGGGTGGCTCCCCGGACCAGCATCGATCCGAGGTTCCGGATCAGCGGGGAGAGGATGTCGCCGCGCTCGAGCGCGTAGGCGCTGCCGACGGCGTCGGCTTCCTGCCCGAGCGACCGGAACACCCCGCCGATCACCTTGGTCTGGCGATACAGCGCCACGAGTCTCTCCTCCAGGCTGCGGGTCAGCCGCATCCAGTGGTAGAGCTCGAGGAGCTGGGTGCGGGTGAGCCCCGCGGCCAGCATCAATAGGCCCCGCGGAGCACGTGGCTCTCGTCCGCCATGGCGTGGACCGTGGCGAGAAACCGTTTGGCGAACTTGTCGATTTCGCTCTCGCCGGGCTGATTGGTCTCCACCGTGATCAGGGTATAGTGGCCGCCTTCGGCCTGCACCGCGACGGCGACCTGCCCGATGCCGCTCGAAAAGCGCCGGCGGCGGGCCCCTTCTTCAGTGGGGCTCATCCGCTCGGAGAAGTAGGCGGCCGCGCGGGCGATGACCGCGTCCGGCGACACCGACGTGCGATGGAAGTATTTCATGGTGCCCGCGCCCTATTCCTGGCTGTACTCGTAGTACTCGACCCCGAGGTGGGTGATCTGATCTTCTCCCATCAGGTACCGGAGGGTGTTCTTGAGCTTGGTATGCTGAATGAAGAGATCATGCTCGGGGTAGAGTCCGGGCGCGGTCTGGGGACTCTTGAAATAGAACGAGAGCCATTCCTGGACGCCGCCCATGCCGGCCCGCTGGGCCAGATCGAAGAAGAGCGCCAGATCAAGCACCAATGGCGCCGCCAGAATCGAGTCGCGGCAAAGGAAATCGACCTTGATCTGCATCGGATAGCCAAGCCACCCGAAAATGTCGATGTTGTCCCAGCCCTCCTTGTTGTCACCACGGGGCGGATAGTAGTTGATCCGGACCTTGTGGTAGAGCTTGCCGTAGAGGTGGGGGTACATCTCGGGCTGGAGGATGTGTTCGAGCACCCCGAGCTTCGACTCTTCCTTGGTCTTGAAACTCTCGGGATCGTCGAGAACCTCGCCGTCCCGGTTCCCAAGGATGTTGGTCGAATACCAGCCCGCGACGCCAAGCATGCGCGCCTTGAACATCGGCGACAGCACCGTCTTGAGCATCGTCTGGCCGGTCTTGAAATCCTTGCCGCCGATGGCCACCTTCTTTTGCTTGGCCAGTTCCTCGAGCGCCGGGAAGTCGCAGGTCAGGTTCGGCGCCCCGTTGGCGAACGGCACGCCCTCCATCACCGCAGCGTAGGCGTACAGCATCGAGGGAGCGATGGTCTGGTCGTTGGCCTCGAGCGCCTTCTCGAACGCCTCGATCGACTGGTGGGCGGGACCGGGAACGATGAAAATTTCGGTCGACGCGCACCACACCATCACCATCCGGCTCAACCCGTGGGTAGCCTTGAAGTCCCGAATGTCCTTGCGGAGCAACTCGGCAAGTTCCTTCTTGTTCTTGCCCGTCTTGACGTTGATTCCGTGGAGCCGCTTGACGTAGTGCTGGTCGAAGACGGCCGGCATCGGCTTGATCGTCTTGAGGAAGGCGGCAATCGGCTCGACATGCTCGTGCTTGTCCAGCACCCCGCAATGCAGACACGACTGATAGCAGTCGTCCGGCACCGGGTCCCAGGCCCCGAAAACCAGGTCGTCGAGCGTGGCCAGGGGGACGAAGTCCTTGATCAGCGGGGAGCGCTTGTCGGTCCGCTTCCCGAGCCGGATGGTGGCCAGCTGGGTCAGCGACCCGATGGCCTGCGACTGTCCGCGCCGGACGTTTTCCACGCCGGCGATGAACGTGGAAGCGACCGCGCCGAGTCCGACACAGAGAATGCCAAGCTTGCCATCGGCCGGCGCAATCTGGCGGGAGGTACCTTGAGCCACGTTGTCGTCCTTTCGTCCCAATACCTTGAAGATCGCGCCTGCCACCGGTCTCGAAGCGAGCCAGCGTCCTAGGGTGCCGACCCGTTCTCGTCGCCCTCGGTCACGCGATAGACATACACGAATCGTTGAACCACCGTCACCGTCGACAACACCGCGAGCAGCCCCGTGATGACCTGGAGCACCTCGCCGTTGGGCCCGGCCCCCACCAGGACCGACGGGACGCCGATGGCGATCAACCGTTCGGCTCGCTGGATGAGCCCAACCTTGCAATCAATCCCCAAACCCTCGGCCCGGGCCCGGGCATACGAAACCAGCAGCGAACTCAGCACCGCGATCATGCAGAGCACTGCGGTCTCGATCCGCCAGGCGACGCCCGGGGCCCTCAGGAGATAGACCGCGATCCCAATGAAGGTCGCTCCGTCGCCCACTCGGTCGAGAGTCGAGTCGTAGAACGCCCCGAACTTCGACACCATGCCTCCCCGGCGGGCCACCTGGCCGTCGAACGTGTCAACGACCCCGGAGAGGAGGAGCAGGCTGCCACCCAGGCGCACCCACCCGAACGCAAAGGCCACCGCGGACACCGCGACCAGCAGCGCACCGACCGTGGTGATGGTGTTGGGGCGCACCCCGAGCCGGAGGAGCCAATCGACAAAAGGCTCCACCAGCCCCAGGTAGGTGCGTTCCAGCGACTTTGTGACGAGTTTCACGAGCCCCCACGCCGCCGCAGACCGTCAGTTTTGAAGGAGTCAATCATCAATTACCACAACGACTTACCAATCGACAAGGATAACCCAGAGCAACTCGATTGGCAATTCTCCACCATGGTCTTGCGAGCCCTTTCCTCGACGGAGCCGGAACCCATGGATCCTGATAACCCGATCACCAGTCTGTCCGCCCAGGACATCGAGGCCGAATCCCGGGGCGACGGGCCGCCGCCGACGCCCTGGGGGGCCGATGAACGACTTTGACTTGTGCCGTGGCAAACGGATGCTTGCCCTCACGCTCCTCGCGGCGGCGTGGTTGTCAGGCTGCCGGTCGGCGCCGCCTCAGGGTGCCTCGCTCGATTCGCCGAGCGGGTTTTGACCCGGTGGTACGACGCCATGGAGCGCCATGACTCCGCCGGGATCGCCGCTCCGTTGCTGGGGGAGTTCTTCATCGTCGAGGACACGACGGTGATCGAAGGGCCCGCGCTGGTGAAGGAACTGGTGTCCGGCGCCGCGACCGGGAGCCAGACCGCCGCCCTGAGCGGGTTCCGCACCGTGGTCACCGATTCGATCGCGTGGACCAGTTTCCGGAACCGCGAGGTCTGGACTCCCGTCAACGGGAAGCCGGACACACTCGACTTTCTCGAGTCGGTGATCTTCCGGAAACGGGGCGGGCAATGGCGGATGGAACGTTACCACGCGACCCGGATCGATCGCGACGGACGTTAGGCGGAGATCAGCGGTAGAGCAGGGCCGCCTTCCGGCGCCGCTTGAAAGCATCGAGATCGGCTTTCCAGCCCGCCACGATCCTGCGGGGCGGAACGGCCGCATCGATCGCCTGACGGAGGCCGGGACCGCCGGCCAGACGATCGAAATGGGTCGCGATCCACCCGATCTGCCCACCATGGACCGCGCGCACCGCCGCCAGCATCTCGAGGGCGGTGCGGACCGGGTCGTAGCTTCCGCGGTCGGTGATCACCACTCGAATCCCGGCCAGCGTCACGCCGGAAAACTTCCCGTCGCCCGGTTTGGCCGGCGTGAAGACCACCGATTCGAACCGGACACCCCGGGGCTTCGCCCCCCGCAGCGCGGCGAGGACTCGGGTGGTATCGAGCCAGGGCGCGCCGATCTGATGAAACGGGTGGTCGGTCCCCCGCCCCACCGACAGCGCCGTCCCCTCGAACAGGCAGATCCCCGGATAGTGGAACAGGCTTTCCACGTCCTTGAGGTTGGGACTCGGCCCCCGAAACGGCAGGCCGGTGTCCACGATATCGTCGCGCCGACGCCAGCCGGCCGCCGGCACCACCGTCAAGTCGGTGGCGAGGGACAGGTCGCCCCGGGCCAGGCGCGCGAGCTCGCCGAGCGTCATGCCGTAGCGCATCGGGACCGCCAGGCTCCCGATGAACGAGCGGAAGGCGGTGTCGAGCACGTTGCCCTGGATCCGGCCGCCGATCGGATCCGGCCGGTCAAGCACGATCACGGGGATTCGGTTCGCCACCGCGGCCCGCATCACCTCGATCGTCGTGGCGAGAAAGGTGAAGTACCGGGCGCCCACATCGGGCAGGTCGATGAGCAAGACGTCAATCCCACGGAGCATCTCGTCGGTCGGCCGCGACGTCCGACCATAGAGGCTATAGATTGGTAGGCCGGTGGCGGAGTCGACGGTCGAGGCCACGGCCTCCCCGGGGTCCGCCGCCCCGCGGAAGCCGTGCTCGGGACTGAAAAGCGCCACCAGGTCGATGCCCGCCGCCCGGAGCAGTTCCACGGCGTGGGTGCCCTGCCGGTCGATACCACCTTGATTGGTCACCAGTCCGACTCGGCGGCCCGTCACCAGATGCAGGCTGTCCGTAAGCAGGACCTCGAGGCCGGGGCGGACCGGCGGCTTCGATTCGCCGGCAGCCAGCGTCGCCACGATCAACCAACCGAGTATCCCGTGCGTCATTCGCTCCGCCCCATTTTCGCCGGACTGTTGTCAGCCACCGTGGCCACCGTCGGCGCCGCCCAGCCCAAACCGAGCGTCCGGATCAGGAAGATGGTCGCTCGAATGCCGGTGGAACAACAGGTGGGCCAATTGGTGATGCCGTGGCTGCTGGGCAACTACGTGGGTTTCGACGCCGACGGGCTGGCCCTGGCCCGGATGTGGGTCGATTCGCTCAAGGTCGGCGGGATCATCATCTCGATCGGTTCGCCGATGGACGTGGCGGCCAAGCTCAACTTCCTCCAGCGGCGCTCCAAGCTCCCCCTGCTGATCGCAAGTGATCTCGAGAGCGGCGCCGCGTTCCGGTTCCCGGGCGCGACTCCGTTCCCCACGAACATGGGGATCGGGGCGGGCGGACGGGCCGCGGACGCCGAGCTGATGGGCCGGGTGACCGGCATCGAGGGGCGTGCCGTTGGCGTCCACCTCGTGTTTGCCCCGGTCGCGGACATCAACAACAACCCGGCCAACCCGATCATCAACACGCGCTCGTTCGGCGGCGATCCCGCGACGGTCGGCCAATTGGTGGCGGCTGCGATCAAGGGAACCCGCTCAACCGGGGTGCTCACCACCGCCAAGCACTTCCCCGGCCACGGCGACACCGAGACCGACTCCCACATCTCGCTCCCGGTGATTCGGTCCGACTGGGCTCGGCTGTCCGCGATGGAGCTGGTACCGTTCAAGGCAGCGATCGCCGCGGGCGTGGACGTGGTGATGTCGGCGCACATTGCCCTGCCCGCCTTCTCCGGCGACTCGGTCCGGCCGGCGACCCTCTCCGGAGCCGTTCTGACGGGCATGCTCCGCGACTCGCTTCATTTTCGCGGCCTCGTGGTGACCGATGCACTCGACATGGGCGCCCTCGTGAGCGCCTACGGCGGTGGTGAAGCGGCGGTCCGCGCCTTCGAGGCGGGCAGCGATCTGCTCCTGATGCCCGCCAACCCGCAAGAGGCAATCATCGCGATGGTCGCCGCGATCAAGTCGAAACGGATCACCAGGACGCGACTTCGAACCTCAGTCCTCAAGGTGATGGCGATCAAGGAGAAGCTGGGCCTCTTCAAGCGGCGGACGGTGTCGCTGGACAGCGTCGGCGTCATCGTCGGCCAGCAGAAGTTCTTGGACAGCGCCCGGGCGATCTCGGCCCGGTCGCTGGTCCTCGTGCGCGACAGCAACTCGGTGTTTGGTACGATCCGCCAGGGCAACGCCGATCTGGCCCTGATCGGGTACGGCGACGACGGGTCGTCCAGCCTGGCCCGCCAGCTGACCCGGCGCGCCATCAAGGCGACGCCCTTCCGCCTGGTCCCCGCCAGCGGGCCGGCCAGCTACGACTCTGCCCGGGCAGTGCTGGCGCTCGCGCCAACCGCGGTGTTCTCGGTGGCGGTTCGGGTCTCCTCGGGCTCGGGCAGTATCTCGATGCCGCCGGCTTTGGCGGACTTGATCGAAGAGACGAGCCGGACCAAACCCACCGTGCTGATTTCGTTCGGCTCGCCGTATCTGCTGAGCCAAACGCCCACCCCACAAGCGCTCCTGTTGGCGTGGACCTCCAATGCCGCCACCGAGGAGGCGGTGGCCAACGCTTTCGCCGGCGCCGCGATCACCGGCAGACTGCCGATCGATCTCCCGCCGACCTATCGCATCGGCGATGGCTTGATTCTCCCCACCCGAAATCGGACCGATGCGACGATTCGCCGCTAGCATCGCCGCGGTCCTTGCCATCGGCGCCTGTCGCCCGGCACCGGTGGCGGTGCCGGCACCGTCCTGCGGCGGAAGTCCGTGCCTCTGGGACGGACTCGCGGCCGGAGTGGATTCGGGCGTCCGGGCCGGCGCCGCGCCGGGGGCCGTGGTCGCGGTCTCCGTGGGAGGCTGGCGGTTCATCCATGCGGCCGGCCAACTCGGCAGCGAAGTGTCCCAACCGGTCGGGCCCCGAACGGTCTATGACCTCGCCTCGCTCACCAAGGTCGTGGCCCTGACGACGGTGATGATGTTCGCGGTCGATCAGGGGCGGATCCGGCTCGACGACCCAGTGCAGCGTTATCTCCCGGAATTCGTCGGGCCAAATAAGGAGGCTGTGACCGTCCGGAATCTCCTCACCCACTCGAGCGGGCTCCCGGCCCATCGCCCGCTCTGGCGGGAAGCCCCGGGTCGGGACAGTGCGCTGGCGCTGGTTGCGGCAATGCCGCTCGACACACTGCCCGGGTTCCGGATGGTCTACTCCGATCTCGGGGCCATCCTGCTCACGCGGATCGTGGAACGAGCGTACGGCCAGCCGATCGACGCGCTGTTCCGCTCCATGGTCGCAAGCCCGTTGCGCCTCAAATCAACTCGCTTCCTGCCGCCAAAGTCGTGGCTCGGACGCATCGCGCCGACCGAACGGGATCCGTGGCGTGGACGGCTGATTCACGGCGAAGTCCATGACGAGAATGCGGCGTTCCTGGGTGGAGTGTCCGGTCATGCCGGCCTGTTCAGCGATGCCCTCGATCTCCTCACCTTCGGTGAATGGCTCCTGGGCCGGCGCAATCCAGAACTGGCCCGGCCCGGACCCGGCCTCCGCGAGGCGGTGGTGCGCGATTTCACCCACCGCCAAGAACTCGTCGCCGGCTCGAGCCGAGCCCTGGGATGGGACACCCCGTCGCCCGGCAGCAGCGCCGGCACCCGCCTTTCGGCGGAGAGCTTCGGGCACACCGGCTTCACAGGCACCTCAATCTGGGTGGATCCGACCCGGGCCTTGGTGGTGGTTCTCCTGTCCAACCGGGTCAACCCCACACGCGACAATCCGCGTCTCGGGCCGTTGCGGGTGCTAGTTACGGATCGGGCCGTGGCCGCGCTGGAACCGCATCATTGACTCCCCGGGGTCGATTTCCTACCTTGGTAGTTGGAATTCGAAGGTCCAAACCGAGGAGTCGCCGTGAGCACCACCGAAAAGACCGAGATGGATGGCGTGGCGGTCCACCTGACGCCCAAGGCCATGGAGGAAGTCAACAAGTTCATGGAGGCCGAGAAGGTGACGCCCGAAAAGGGCGGGCTCCGGGTGAGCGTACTCCCCGGTGGCTGCTCGGGCTTCAAATACAGCCTCAACATCGAGGAGGCGGCGCTCGAGGACGATATCGTGCTCGAGGTCGGACACATCAAGATCTTCGTAGACGGGTTCAGCCTGCCCTATCTCAACGGAGTCAAGATCGACTACGTCACGTCGATGCAAGGTTCCGGCTTCTCGTTCGGGAACCCGAACTCCACCGGTGGCTGCGGCTGCGGGACCAGTTTCAACGCCTGAGCGTTCGGGCGGTTCCACATGACGACGGGGAGCGCCAGGCGGCGCTCCCCGTTTTTCATCAGGCTCAGTCAGTCAGGTCCGCCCCGGCAATCCGTCCCCCGCCCAGCGCCGGGTAGTCAAAGGCGGGGACCGCTCGCTGCCCGTTCTCGATCCCGACCACCGCGGCCAGATAGACCCAGATGGTGGCGAAGACGACCGTCGAAAGCCGATGAAGTCGAAGCCGGGATGGTATCGGTCAGGCGTCGAGCCAGCGGCCCACGGAGGTCGTGGCGATCCGGGTCGCGACGTAATTGGCTACCGCCGCGTCGAGCACGCCGACCCCCGTCAGGTCAGCGATGGTGATTTCATCCTCGCGGGTCCGGCCGGGGGCCAGGCCGGCGCAGATCACCCCCAGCTCAGCATGAGCCTGTTCGGGGCGGAAGTGTCCCTCCGCCACCGCGTGATGGATCTCGCCCTGGGTGAGACACTGGGCCAGCCGGTCGGGCACAACCGTGGCACGGGCCAGCAAGGCCGGGTCAAGCTCCCGCTTGTGCGGCATATCGGACCCCATCGCGGTGATATGGGTGCCGGCACGAACCCAATCGGCGTGAACGATCGGGATCGCGGCTGAGGTGCAGGTGATCACGAGATCGGCCGGGCGGACCGCATCTTCCGCCGACCCGACAGCCTCCGCCGGAAGGCCCCATCGAGCGGCGGCTTCCGAGGCCATGGCGCGGGCGCGAGGTTGATCTCGGCTCCAGATCAGGACCCGTCGAGGGGTCCTGACTTGAAGGAGTGCCTCGAGCTGATACCGCGCCTGGACGCCCGCGCCGATGATGCCCAACGTGCCGACGTCCGGGCGCGCCAACAGATCGGCCGCCACCGCGCCCGCGGCGCC
>JAYUZK010000166.1:0-10659 GCA_043751835.1 Gemmatimonadota bacterium
TGGCGGTCGGCGGCGAGTTTCCGCCCGAGGTACTTGAGGAAGGCCGCGCCCTTCTTGCCGATGCAATGGAACTCGACCGAATAACCGGCCGTCTCCAGATCCTCGGCCTTCTTCCGGGCTTCCTTGATCAGGTTGCTGTTGAACGCGCCGCAGAGGCCCCGGTTCGAGGTCACCAGGATGATCGCGGCCCGGGCCGGGCCACCCTTGGCCGGCGGTGCCGGCCGACGGAGCAGCGGAAACCGCTCCATCAGCTCCGGTGTCACCAGATCGGCGATCGTCTCCCGGAGCGCCTCGGCGTAGGGACGGGCGGCGACGACCCGATCCTGGGCCCGCTTGAGCTTGGAGGTCGCGACCAACTCCTGCGTCCGGGTGATCCGCCGGGTGTTCGTAACCGATTTGATCCGGCCCCGAAGCTGACGACTTTGATTCGCCATCCGTCGTTACTCGGGCTTGAACAAGGGCTTGAAGGCCTTGAGGGCCTGGTCAAGCCGGGTCTTCAGGTCGTCATCCATGGTCTTCCGAGTCCGGATGCCCTCGTACACCAGGGGATACTGGGCCTCGACGAAGGCCAGAAAGTCGCGCTCCCACTGCCGCACGTGCTTCACCTCGACATCGTCGAGGTGACCGTTGGTCGCGGCGTAGATGATGACGACCTGCTTCTCGACCGCCAGCGGCTGGTATTGCGGCTGCTTGAAGACTTCGACGAGCCGAACTCCGCGGGCTAGCTGCCGCTGGGTCGCGACGTCGAGATCAGACCCGAACTGGGCGAACGCCTCGAGCTCGCGGAACTGGGCCAGCGCCAGCCGCAACGGCCCGGCGACCTGCTTCATCGCCTTGATCTGGGCGTTCCCGCCGACCCGACTCACCGAGATGCCCGCGTCGACCGCGGGGCGCACGTTCGAGAAGAACAGATCGGTAGTGAGGAAGATCTGCCCGTCGGTGATCGAGATCACGTTGGTCGGGATGTACGCGGAGACGTCGCCGGCCTGGGTTTCGATAATTGGAAGCGCCGTGAGCGACCCACCCGGCTTCTTGATCCGGGGATCAAATTTCACGACGTTGGCGTCCTCCGAGATCTTGGCGGCGCGTTCGAGGAGACGGCTGTGGAGGTAGAACACGTCGCCCGGATACGCCTCACGGCCCGGCGGCCGGCGGAGAATCAGCGACAATTGGCGGTAGGCGGCGGCCTGCTTCGAGAGGTCGTCGTAGACGCAGAGCGTCGCCTTGCCCTCTTCATACATGAAGTACTCGGCGATGGCGCAGCCGGAGTACGGGGCGATGTACTGGAGCGGGGCCGGATCCGACGCCGAAGCAACCACCACGACGGTGTATTCCATCGCGCCGGCCTGGCGGAGCCGCTCCACCACCGTCGCGACCGTCGACCGCTTCTGGCCGATCGCCACGTACACGCAGACGACGCCTTGGCCCTTCTGATTGATGATCGTATCAACCGCGATCGCCGTCTTGCCGGTGCCGCGATCGCCGATGATCAATTCCCGCTGGCCGCGACCGATCGGAATCATCGAGTCGATCGCCTTGATGCCGGTCTGGAGGGGCTCCTTCACGGGCTGGCGAACGATGATGCCCGGGGCCACCATCTCGACCGGCCGGCTGGCCGTCGTCTGAATCGTTCCCCGGCCGTCCACCGGTCGGCCGAGCGCGTCAACCACCCGGCCGAGCATCGCGGGACCGGACCCGATCTGCAGCAGGCGGCCGGTGCAGCGCACCTCGTCGCCTTCCTTGAGCTTGAGATAATCACCGAGAATGACGGCGCCGACGTTGTCCTGCTCCAGGTTCAGCACGAGGCCGGCCACCGTTTCGCCGGTCCCGGTGGCCGTGAACTCGAGCATTTCGCCGGCCACGGCCGCCCTCAGACCATACACCCGCGCCACGCCGTCTCGCACTTCGAGCGTGGTGCCGACGTCGGCGCTATCGACGACGCCGAGATCGGCCGCCGCGATTTCCTTGAGCAGGATGTCCTTGATTTCGCCGGGACGGAGGGAGGATTCGGTCGCCATGGTTTCGTCAGATCGTTGAGTGATCAGAGGTTGCGGTCGAGCTTGTGAAAAATATCACAATCCCTGGATTTGAACAAGTTGCCGTCCTGCCGCTCTACCCGCGGCTCCGGGCCCCGGCCTGAATGAACCGCCGGACCAGATCGGGTTGACCGGTCGCCACGAAATCGTCCGGCTCCAGCCTGAACGTCCTCCGGATCGACACCCGGAGATGACTGGTTGAGCTGAATCCGTAGAGCGATGCGGCGGCCGCCATCGGGGTCTCGCCGCCGCCCATGACATGGCGCACCCCGAGCAGCCGGAGCAGATCGACGACCCGTTTGAGATTGGGGGCGCCCCCGGCACCGAATTGTCTGGAGAGATGCTCGCGGCTCACCTTGAGCTTTCTGGCGATCACGGTCGTCGAGGGGGAGCGGCCCATCGAGCCCACGAGCAGATCGAAGGCCCGCCGTTGCAGGGGTTCGGTGAGCCGAAGTAGACGAGGCAGATTGGCCAGCGATTCCCGCCTGGAGGCGGTCGAGCCAGACTGGACAATTCGCTCTCCGACCAAGGGGTCGTCGAGGCCCTCGACCAGGACCGCCGCAACCCCGAGCCGATCCAGTTCGAGCAGCAGGCGGGCATCCTCGGCGCGAAAGGCGCCGTAGACCACCACCGGCACCGTGGCGAATCGGCGGCGAAACGCCGCCAGCGGAAGGGTCTGCTGGCTCTTGACGCCGAGCACGACGGCATCGACCAGTTCGTCCGCCACCAGCCGAATCAATGCCGCGCCCGACCGGCAGCCACGGACCTTGGCATGGGTGGACGCCGAGAGAGCCCGGCGCAAGGTGGCGAGGGCACCAGTCCCGTCGAGTAGCGCGGCGACCACGGGCACCGGCGTCGCCGGCCTAACGATCCGTCGGGTCGCCGGAGGCGGCCGCCGCCTGGGTCAGGCCGCCTGCCCGGCGCAGGACCCCTCGGGCGTTCTCGTAGCCCAAACGGGCCACCGCCAGATCGAACTCGTGCCAGACGCACTCGGTGATGCCCTCCTCCAGTTGAGGCACCGGATCGCCTGCCGGGGATTCGAACAGAAAGAAGTGGCAGAACTTGTGGATCAACTTCCCCCGAAGGCGGAAGAACCAGTCGATGGTTTCGAGTTCGCCGTGAAGCCTGAGCTGCGCCAGCCCGGTCTCCTCCGTGGTTTCCCGTGCCGCGGCATCGGCCGCGGACTCCTCCCCTTCGAGATGGCCCTTGGGGAAGCCCCAGTGTCCATAGCTGTCTCGGATGAGGAGAAATCGGAGGGACTGGTCGGGCTGGCGCCGGAAGACCACGCCGCCGGCGCTGACCTCCTTCTTGGCACGGCGAGCCCTGCCGCCGTTGGACGGATCTGCAGACACCGTTGGCTGCCTAGAAGACTGAGAACCGGAAATACTTCCGGGGATTGGCCTGGATGTCGGTGAGCAGCTGCCGCATCTGCTGCACCGTGCGGGTGGTCTCGAGATAGAGACTCGAGTCGCGGGCGAGCAGCCCAAGACTGCCCCTGCCGGACTGGACCTTGGACAGCAAGGTATCGGTGGTCTCGAGAATCCGGGTCAGCGTCTGCTGATGGGACTTGATGGTGGACAGCAACTCCCGGGCGTCGGCCGACGCGGCCCTGAGATCCACCGTCGTCGCCCGGGTCATGTTCATGATATCGGTAATCTGTCCGTCCTTGGTGCCTTCTTCGACCCGGCCCAGCAGGGTGTTCACCCGCTTCGAGGCGGCGCCGACCTCGTCGGAAGTGGCCGCCAGATTGGTAGTGACCCGGTTGAACGGGTCGGTCTGCTTCCGAGCGAAATCGGCCAGCCGGTCGGCAGCCTCGCGGAGATCCCGGAGACTGCGGCGCACATCCTGAATCGCGGAAGAGTCCAGGGCCGAGGAGACCCGGCCGGTCATGGTGCCAAGGTCGGTCGCGATCCGGTTCGCCTGCTGGGTCAACTGACCGAAATCCGGGAGCGTCGCCCCGGGCCAGGCACCCGAGCCGGGCTTGGCGGCCTCTCCCAGCGTGGCCCGGAGGACCGGGTCGACCGGCGCATCCGACACGTCGAGCACCGTCACGTGCCACTCGCCGAAGAGGCTGGCCGACGCGGCAATTGCGACCGGATTGGCGGGAAGATCGACCTCGAGCTTCACTTTGAGATCGGCTTCGACCCAATCGTTCTGGGCCAGCCGAATGGCGTTGACCCGGCCAACCTTGACCCCGCGAAGCGTGACCGGAGCGCCAACATTGAGTCCGCCGATCTCACGGAACCGCGCGGTGTGGATCACATCCCGCTTGCCGAGCTCCGCCTCGGACAGCCAGATCGCGCCGGCGATCACCACCAGAAAGGCAGTGATCACCGACAATCCGACGAACAGCTCGTTGCGACGCTTCATGGGCGACCTTCAATAAACTGGCGAACCAGGGGATCCTCGGTCCGGCGAATCTCGTCCACCGTCCCGACCAGATGCACCCGGCCCTGGTAGAGCATCGCGATCCGGTCGGCGATCGCGAACGCGCTCCGCATGTCGTGAGTCACGACGACACCCGTCACCCCCAAGTCCTTCTTGGTCCGGACCATCAGGGCGTCAATCACTGCCGCCGTGACCGGATCGAGGCCGGTGGTTGGCTCGTCGTACAAAATGTAGCGAGGCTCGAGCGCGATCGCCCGCGCGATGCCGACCCGCTTCCGCATCCCCCCGGACAGCTCAGCCGGGAAACGGGCTCCCTGATCCCCGAGGCCAACCCGCTCCAAGCTGGCCGCGATCCGGCGGGCGACCTCGTCCTCGGGAACCTGCTGTTGCCGGAGCCCGAGGCCGATATTGTCGGCAACGGAAAGCGAGTCGAACAAGGCCGAGAACTGGAACACGTAACCGATCGAGGCCCTGAGCACGGTCAAGTCGTCCCGCGACATCTCGTGGACCACCCGCCCATCCACCTCGACGGTCCCCTCGTCGGGTTCGAGCAGACCCACGATGTGCTTCAGCGCGACGCTCTTGCCGGTCCCCGAGTAGCCGAGGAGCACGGTGGTCTGGCCATCGGGGATGTCCAGGGTGAACCCGTCCAGCACCCACTTGCCGCCAAACCCCTTCCGAACCCCGTTGAACCGGATCACAACAGGACCAACGCCCAAAAAGCGTCCAGCACCAGAATGGCTTCACAGCCGAGCACGACGGCCCGGGTGGTGGCACGGCCGACGCCCTCCGCCCCACCCTGGGTCCGAAGGCCGGTGAGTGCGCCCATCAGCGATATCGCGGCCCCGAAACTGGCACTCTTGAGCAGCCCGAACCAGACATCCTTGAAATGATAGAACTGGCGGACGCCCTTGAAAAATTCCGGCGTCGAGAGATCGAGCAGATTGGTCGCGGTGAGCCAGCCGGAGATGACCCCGACCGCCACGGCCATGGCCGTGACCACCGGAAACATCAGCGTGGCCGCGAGGACGCGGGGCACAACCAGATAGGCATGGACATCGACGGCCAGTGTCTCGAGCGCGTCGACCTGTTCGGTCACTTTCATCGTGCCCAGCTCGGCGGCGATGTTGGCGCCGACCCGCCCGGCGAGAGCCATGCCGGTGAGGACCGGCCCGAGCTCCATCATGACCGTCTTGGCCACCAGCGCCCCGACGAAATACAGCGGAACGGCCCCGGTGAAGATGTAGGAGGCGAGCAGCGCCAGCACGATGCCGGTGAAGACCGCGAGGAACAGCGCGATGGGGATGGAGTCGACCCCGAGCCGGCGCATCTGCACCGCCAGGAGGGGGCCCCAGGTCCGAACCATGCTGACGGCGTGTGCCGCGTCCTTGGCCCACCGGCCGGTCCGGCGGATCAGGCCGAGCTGCGCAACGCCGATCCGGTTGAGCCGGTCGCTCACGCGGCGTCACTCGCCAGGATGTGCCCGGCCGCGCCGTCCCGAAGCCGTTTCAACGCCCGGTCCCGAAGCTGGCGGACTCGCTCCCGGGTAACTCCCAGCGTGGTCCCGATCTCTTCGAGGGTGTGTTCCTGGCCGCCGTCGAGACCGAAGTAGAGAGCGAGAACCCGGGCATCGCGCGGCGGGAGCATGCCTAACGCTCGCCGGACGTCCTCGACCAGAAATCCATCGGCCGCCTCGCCGTCGGCAGCCCCAGGGTCGGTCGCCAGGAAACGGTCGATCGCCGCCAGGTCGCTGTCGGAGGCGGTCGGGGCGTCCAGCCGGACCTCGGCGGTGTTGAGCGCCACGAGACTCTGGACGACCTCGACGCTGAGCGCCACGACGACCGCCACCTCGTTGGCGGTCGGCTCGCGCTCCAACTGCTGGCGGAGAGATTCGGTGGCTCGAATCACTCTCGAGAGATCCGCGGTCCGGTTGAGCGGCACCCGGACGATTCGGCCGTGACGGGCAAGGGCCGCCAGAATCGATTGCCGGATCCACCAGACCGCGTACGAGATGAACCTGACGCCGTGCTCGGGGTCGAACTTCCCGGCCGCGATCATCAGCCCGACGTTGCCTTCGCCGATCACATCAATCAGCGCAAGCCCGCGATTCTGATACCGCTTGGCCACGGAGATCACGAACCGGAGATTGCGAGTCACGAGTTCATGCACCGCCGCCTCATCGCCCGCCTGAATTCGGCGCGCGACCGCGACTTCTTCCTCGGGTTTGAGCAGCGAAGACAGCGAAACGTCGTGGAAGTAGAGGTCGAGAATATCGCGCTCGGTCTCGAGGGGCCCGAGCGAGGCGGAGTAAGGGCGTTTCGGCTGCCTTGGCTTGGGCATTCGTCGTTATGATGCGGTTGAAGCGGCACAACTTCTGCTTGACACGACTGGAAGCGGCGGCTAGCTTGCCGCGTTGCAACATAAGCACCCAGCGAGCGGCGACAAGAGCGGGGGCGTAGCTCAGTTGGGAGAGCGCGTGAATGGCATTCACGAGGTCAGGGGTTCGATCCCCCTCGCCTCCATTTCAATCGCGCAACGCGGGGTTTATGGTTGCCAAAGACGGCACCCGGAACTACAATGGGTGCCCGCAAGTATGCGGGAATAGCTCAGTTGGTAGAGCACAACCTTGCCAAGGTTGGGGTCGCGGGTTCGAGTCCCGTTTCCCGCTCTGAATGTGTTTTTCTGGGATCAAAACGACGCGGGGTGGAGCAGTCTGGTAGCTCGCCGGGCTCATAACCCGGAGGTCGTGGGTTCAAATCCCACCCCCGCCATGATCGGAACGTCGGAACAGGCGGATAGGCGGACCGGCGACAGACATCGCCCTCCCGTCTATCCGCCTTACAGCCTCGGGCGGTTAGCTCAGTTGGTTAGAGCGCTACGTTGACATCGTAGAGGTCACAAGTTCGAGCCTTGTACCGCCCACTGCCCTGAGAAAATCGTTGGATCGAGGGCCCGTAGCTCAATTGGATAGAGCGTCTGACTACGGATCAGAAGGTTGGGGGTTCGAGTCCCTCCGGGCCCATTGGCGTTCCATCCCCGATACGGGGCGTAGCGCAGCCTGGTAGCGCGCTTGCTTCGGGAGCAAGAGGTCCCGGGTTCGAATCCCGGCGCCCCGATTGAAAACCACTGGAACCACCCTCAGTGGGCAGGATCCGCCTAGCCAGTTCTGGCGGCCCATTGAGCCCCCTCCGTCCCCCCGCTTGCGGCCCTCGCTTCGGGGCCTTACCGTCACGAAACTTGCGTCGACTCACCCCCGGGCCGGATGGACACGGGGCCCGCTGCAACGACATGCACCTTACGGTGCTCACCAAGGCGTGGGTCCACAATGAACGCTGCCGTCATCATCTCCGCCAATTTCACGACGGAGCCCATCGAGCCCTCCCTCTCCTTCTGGCTGAACGGTCTTCAGCTGCCGTTCGGGGTCGAGTTTGCGCCCTACGATCAGATTTTCCAGCAACTGCTCGACCCCGGCAGCCTGACGTCGCGAAACAGTCGGGGAATCAACGTCTTCCTGATCAAACTCGACCGGTGGGGTGCGGATTCCACAGGAACGGGCGCGACCGCGCCGCTCGAACGCAACGTTGACCAATTCATCAGCGCCCTCCGCGAATCGGTAGCGAGAACTCCGGTTCCGCACCTCGTCGTTACCTGCCCCCCTTCCCCGGGCGGCGGCGGGATCGAGGGCGCCGAGGCGGCTCTTGCCGCAGCCGAGGAGCGGTTGAGGAGCGGCGTGGCCGGTGACCCGACCGTACACCTGGTCGGTTGGCAGGAGGCACTCCGCCGGTACCGCGTCAGCGACTACTACAACGCCGAGACCGATGCCATTGGCCAGATCCCCTACACTGACCCGATGTTCGCGGCGCTGGCAACTACGGTCGCTCGCCGGGTTCGGATGTTGAAGGCTGCCCCGTACAAAGTGCTGGTTCTGGATTGCGACAACACCTTGTGGAAGGGCATTTGTGGTGAGTCGGGTCCGGGCGGAGTGGAGATTGATGCCAGCCGGAAACGCCTCCAGGACTTCGTGGTCCGGCAGTATGACGCCGGGATGCTGATCTGCCTTTGCAGCAAGAACAACGAGACTGATGTTGCCCAGGTGTTCGAGCAGCGGCCGGACATGCCCCTGAAGCTGGACCACGTGATCGCGTCGCGGGTGAACTGGGAACCCAAGTCCGGCAATATCCGGTCGCTCGCCGAAGAATTGAACCTTGGGCTGGACAGCTTCGTTTTTCTGGACGACTCGCCCTATGAAGTCGAAGAGGTCCGTCAGCATTGCCCCCAGGTTTTGGCGCTGCTCGCCCCGCTCGACGACGCCGGCATGGAACGGTTCATCGAGCACTGTTGGGCATTCGACCGCCCCTTCGGCACCGCCGAGGACCACAGGCGGTCAACCGCATACAAGGAGAACCTCCTCCGCGATCGAGTGCTTCGGAGCGCGACCAGCCTGGATGACTTCCTGGCCACCATTGAACTGAAGATCGACATCGATCCCCTTGGGCCGGACGACTACCCCCGGGCGGCCCAGATGACCCAGCGAACCAACCAATTCAACACCACGACAATTCGTCGCAGCGAAGGCGAGTTGCGACAGCAGGTCGGGACCGGCAGCCTGATGGGTCGCGTCGTTCGAGTCCGCGACCGTTTCGGCGACTACGGCACCGTCGGACTGACCCTGTATCAGGAAAACGGGTCGACGGTGAAGGTGGAAGCGATGCTCCTGAGCTGCCGGGCCCTCGGCCGTCGGGTCGAACACCGGATGATCGCGGACCTTGGGACCATCGCCGGGAACCGAGATGTTGAAGTCGCCTTTGTGCCGAGTTCCCGGAACGACCCGGCCCGCCAGTTTCTCGAGAGCCTCGGCATGACCGCAGGAGAGGAGGGATCGAGCCAGACCCTCACGGTCCCTGGTCAGGTGGCTCGCACCGCGCCGCAATTGAACGTCGGTCTCTTGGGTGAACAGCCCAGCGAGGAGCCCGCACCGGGCCCGGCGGCACCGCCCAGCAGTGCGCCGAGCGCACTACTGGCCCGAACCTATTCAGATCTGTGGTCGCCGGAGGATGTTGCCAAGGCGGCAACTCGCGGCGGACCCCGAATCCGGGGCGATGCGGCAAAGCCTTTCATCGCGCCGAGGAACCGTACGGAAGAGGTCATTGCCGCCGCCTGGCGCCGGGCGCTTCGACTCGACCGGGTGAGCGTGGACGACAACTATTTCGACCTTGGCGGAACGTCGTTGATCGCGGTCGGCTTGTTTGCGACTCTGCGCAAGGAGTTTGGTCGGGGCGCCAACCCGACTTTGCTGTTCGAAGCCCCCACCGTGGCCGACTTGGCGAAGAACCTCGACCAATCGGGAACCGCCAGCCATGGCAATGGGTTCACGTCGCTCCGGCCAATCAGGGCAGATGGGGGAAAACGCCCGCTCTTCTGCATCCATGGGGGAGCCGGATCGATTCTCTTCTACTATCCCCTGGCCCGGGCGCTCGGCCCCGACCAGCCGGTCTATGCCATCCAGTCCCAAGGCCTGCATGACAATGCCCGACCTCATGCCACCATCGAGGCCATGGCGACCCATTATCTGTCCGAGATCCGATCGGTCCAGCCTCAGGGGCCCTACCAGATCGCCGGATTTTGCCTCGGGGCGATGATCGCCTTCGAAATGGCTCAACAGCTGCACCGCCACGGTGAGCAGGTTGCGTTCCTGGGGTCCTTTGACGGGCGGGCCCCAGGCTTCGCCGCGAGAGCCGGCCGGGCCAAGCCGCAACGACCGGGGCACGCGCCCGATCGGCCTGCCTTACCGGTGGCGATGCGCTGGTTGCCCAAGCGGATAGCCCGTGGCCTGGTGCGCCGGTTCGATACCGTTCGAAGGCTCCCGCGTGAAGACTGGATCGGGTATCTCTTCGGAGAGAGGATCGATTCGCTCCGACGATGGTTTGGGAAGCGCCGAGGGGTCCTGCTCTGGTCGATCCAGAAGAAATCGGGTGATGGCGTGCCGCTGATCTTTCGTCGGACCGGCTGGTATTTTGCGCTCAACAACGGTTTCGCTGAACGTCGGTACCGTCCCGCCACGTACCCAGGGCGCATGACGGTCTTCACCATCAAGGGACGCTTTCTGGAGCCGGAGCTAGGGTGGGAGCGATGGGCCCAAGGCGGGGTCACGGCGATCCCAATCTCCGGAGAGTTCCGCAAGCATCGAGATTTGATGGCCCAACCCATGGTCGAGCGTATCGCCGAAGAGCTGGCA
>JAYUZK010000167.1:0-16935 GCA_043751835.1 Gemmatimonadota bacterium
GTTCAACCTGGCGATCCTCGCGGCCCTGTTCATCGGCATCGGTGCGGCCCTCTCGCTCGTGGCCATCATCGCGATCTACCGCGAGGGCGGGATCCTGAAACGGCTCCGGGCCACGCCGCTGTCCCCGGTGACCATCCTCGGCTCGCACGTGGTCGTGAAACTCGTCTTCACCGTGATCGGCCTCGGGCTCCTTATGCTCGCCGGCCGGCGGACCTTCCCGGGCGCCATGCAGGTGGACGTGGCGAGCTTCACCGCGGCCGTGCTGCTCAGCACGGCGAGCATTCTCTCGCTGGGCTTCGTGATCGCCAGCATCGTGCCGACCGCGCGCTTTGCCCAGCCGATCGGCGCGTCACTGCTCTACCCGATGGTGGCGCTTTCGGGCTTGTTCTTTCCGCTCGAAAAGCTCCCCGCCTTCCTTCGGATCATCGCGAAGGGACTGCCGGTGACCCACGCCGTCTCGCTGATGCAGGGCGTGTGGGACGGCACTGGGTGGATCGGTCACCTTGGCGACGTCGCGGCGCTGGTCGCGATTGCCGCCGCGTGCCTGGCCCTCTCGACCAGGGTGTTTCGGTGGGAGTGAATCGCCCCATGACCCGGACGCTTCTGGCCCTGTTGGCCGCCACCGGTATCGGCGCCCGGGAAACCCAAGGACAAGTTGCCGAGGCGACCACCGGGAAGACGGCGTTGGACCGCTACGTGTCGGCGCCGGATTCGAGCTACCGATACGAGTTGGTCGACACCCGGCCGGGCAACGGCTACACCACGTTCGTGATCGAGCTGACCTCGCAAACGTGGCGTGCCGCCAGCGAAGTCGACCGCACCGTGTGGAAGCACTGGCTGACAATCATCAAACCCGAGGAGGTCAGGCACGCCAAGGCATTTCTGTTCATCACCGGTGGCGACAACGGGGATGCCGCACCCAAGACTCCGGACGGCAACCTGGTGGAGATGGCGACGCTGACCGGATCGGTCGTGGCCGAACTCCGGATGGTGCCCAACCAGCCGCTGATATTCAGCGATGACGGGCGACCGCGCTTCGAAGACCAGATGAACGCCGCGGGGGGCCACGTGACGCTGGACGGTTTCGTCGTCGCGGGCGGTTCGAAGCGCGGCTGGACGACGTGGATGACCGCGGCGGTGGATCACCGCGTCGTCGCCATCGCGCCAATCGTGATCGACCTGCTCAATATCGTGCCGTCGTTCCGGCATCATCTGGCGGTGTACGGGTATTACGTCCCAGCCGTCGGCGACTACGAGGCACTGGGTCTGCTCGGACAGCTGGACACGCCCCGATACCGGGCGTTGATGAAGATCGAGGAACCGTACGAATACCGCGACCGACTGACGGTCCCGAAGTTCATCATCAACGCGACCGGTGACCAGTTCTTCGTACCGGACTCCTGGCAGTTCTATTACGGCGACCTGATCGGCGACAAACGCCTGCGCTACGTGCCGAACGCCGACCATTCGCTGAGCGGCTCGGACGTCTGGGCGGGCCTGGCGGCGTGGTACCACGCCTTGCTGAACGGCGCGCCCCTCCCCGAGTACGGGTGGAAGATCGACCGGGATGGCACCATCCGGGTGACTACGACGGGGCGACCGAGCGCCGTGAAGCTCTGGCAGGCCACCAACGCCGGCGCGCGGGATTTTCGACTGACGTCCATCGGACCCCGGTGGACGGCGACGCCCCTGTCTGCCGGGAATGATGGCTCATACGTCACCAAAGTCGATCCACCCGCGATCGGCTGGACCGCGTATATGGTCGAGTTGACGTTCCTGAGCGGGTTGGCCGGACGGCCCTTCAAGTTCACGACAGGCGTCAAGGTAGTGCCCGATGTCGAACCGGCACGAGCGCTGATCAAATAGCCTCGGCAATCTCGACGCCTTTCGTCAAACCCTGAGAACCCTGGGTCAGGAGCGGGATCGCATGCACAATCGACGGGAGTGGTTCCGTGAGTGGCGGCAGGACGTTCGTTACGCCTGGCGCGCACTCTGGCAGCAGCCCGGCTTCACCCTCGCGGCGCTGCTGACGCTGGGCCTCGGCATCGGCGGCACCACCGCCATCTTCAGCCTGATCTACCACGTGGCGCTCAAGCCGCTCCCGATTCCCGAGCTCTCGCGGGTCATGGTGATCGGCGACGGCCGGGCGGAGGGCGGCGGGATCAGCGTCTCGGTCGGCAACTACACCGACTACAAACGGGACACCAAGGCGTTCGCGATTCTGACGGCGACCTATTCCGCGAGCTTCAACCTCAATCTCGACGCCAATCCCGAACGCGTTTCCGGCACCAAAGTCGACGCCGACTACTTCCGGCTGATGCGGATTCCGCCCGCGCTGGGCCGCGCCTTCACGAGCGTGGAGGACCAGCCCGGCGCCACCCCGGTCGTGGTGCTCAGTGATCGCCTGTGGCGGCGCCGATTCGGGGCGGATCCTGCGGCGGTCGGCCGGACGATCACGCTCGACGGCCTCGGCGCCCAAGTCATCGGTGTGATGCCCCCGGCGTTCAACCTCTACGACACGGAGGAACTGTGGGCTCCCGTGGCCTTCACCGCCGCCCAGAAGGCCAAGCACGATGAGCATTTCCTGGAGGTGTATGGGCGCTTGAAGCCCGGGGTGACGGTAGCGCAGGCCGTCGCGGATCAGGACCGGATCGCCCGCCGGATGGAGGAGACGTTTCCGCAGGACGTTCACGGCCTGCGGGGCTCGGTCCAGCCCCTGTTCACCCAGTTCGTCGGCAACGCGCCGGAGCGGCTCGCCGTCCTGTTCGGCGCGGTCCTGGGGGTCCTGCTGATCGGCTGTGCCAACGTCGCCAATCTGCTGCTGGCCCGCGGCGCCAGCCGGGAGCGCGAGCTGGCGGTGCGGGCGGCGTTAGGCGCCGGCCGAGGGCGGATCGTCCGCCAACTCGTCACCGAAAACGTGGTGCTCGCCATCTGGGCCGGCGGGTTCGGCCTGGTACTCGCGGCCGGGTTGATCCGCGCCATCGTGGCCACGGCACCGTCCAACATCCCGCGCCTGGCCCAAGCCGGCCTCGACGGCTGGGTCCTCCTCTTTGCGCTCACGGTGTCGCTCGGGAGCGTGCTCCTCTTCGGGCTGGTGCCGGCACTCCGCTCGGCCCGGCTGGACCTGGCTCGGGCGCTCCGCGAGGGGGCCAAGGGCAGCTCGAGCCAGACCCGGGACTGGCTCCGCCATGGCCTGGTGGCGGCCGAGGTGTCGCTGGCGCTCATCCTGCTCGTGGGCGCGGGCCTGCTGGTCCGCACGGCGATTCATCTGGCCAACGTCAATCCTGGCTTCCGTCCCGAGGGCCTCCTGAGCGCGCGGGTCGGCCTCCCGCGGGATACCTATCGGGACTGGGACCAGGTCACGAACGCATTCACCCGTCTCCATGAGGAACTCCTTCGCCAGCCCGGCGTCGAGGCGGCGGGTCTCTCGTCGCAGGTGCCGCTCGGCCCGGGCGGCGGCACCAACGGCCTGATTCCCGAGGGCAAAGCCATCGCCGCGGAGAATGCCATCGAAGCGCGCTTCCGGCTGGTGACGCCCGGGTATCTCGCGGCGATGGGGATCCCGCTTGAGCGAGGGCGCGACTTCACGCCGGCCGACCGGAAGGGGTCTCCCCGGGTCATGATCGTCAGCAAGCGTCTTGCGGCGACGACGTGGCCCGGCCAGAGTCCGATCGGCAAACGCATTCTCTGTTGCGAGGGGTCCGCCACCGACCCGATGTGGAAGGAGGTCATCGGGGTGGCGGGCGACGTCCGGTCGGGCGGGGTGGACCGCGAGGCCGAGCCCGAATTCTACCTGCCGATCACGCAGACCCCGGGCGAGGCCTGGAACTGGATCCAGCGGACCATGACCGTGGTGGTGCGCGGAAGGAGCCCCACCGGGTCGACGACCGCGATCCGGCAGGCCATGCGGGCCGTGGACCCCGGCGTCCCGGTCTTTGCCATTGCCACCATGGATCAGCGGATCGGCCAGTCGCTGGCGGACTCGCGCTTCAACACGCGGCTGCTCGCCACCCTTGGCCTGATCGGACTGATCCTGTCCGCGATCGGGATCTACGGTGTGATCGGCTATTTCGTGACGCGACAGACCCGCGAACTCGGCATCCGGATGGCGTTAGGCGCGTCCGCCGCCCAGATCCGCCGCCAGGTCATGGTCCAGGGCCTGGTCCCGGCCGGGATCGGTCTGGGCATCGGAACGGCCGGGAGTTTGCTCCTTACCCGGGTGCTCGCCAGCCAGCTTCGCGGAGTGAGACAGCATGATCCGGTGACGTTCGGCGTCGTGGCGGGGCTTCTGGCGCTGGTTGCGATCGTCGCAACCCTGGTTCCAGCCCGCCGGGCCACCCGGGTCGACCCGACCACGGCGATGCGGGAGGACTGACTCGGGCGTGAGGCGTGGGGCCGGCCCCTCAAACGGTCGGTGCACACCCGATCCGCCACGTCGAGCACGGCCATGACGACTGTGGCCCGTTCCGGCTAGCAGGTCTTGGGCGTTATTGGCACGCCGACTTTCCTCGCGCCTTTCTGCCCCGCGCACTGACTGAGCGCCACCAGCCCGGCCGCGATGGCGAGCCAGGTTCGACGCGAAGTCGATCGAGTCGCCATCACCGCACCGCGACCGGGCGGCCGAACATGAGGGAATGCCGAAGGCCGCCCTTCCACTGCGGCCGGGGCGCCCCATCGGCGAGCCGCGACCCCAGGTCGAAGAGCAATCTGACGTCGTCTTCCGCCCCGGAGAAGTCCTGATCGGCCCGGAGCGTATCCGTGACCTGATGGTACCGGTTCACGAGGTAGTCGAGCGACAGCTTGGCCTCCTCCTCGGGCGTCTTCCCGACCAGTCCCGCCCCCTGGAGGATGATGGCGGGCACCCCGCCCCGCGCAAATGCGAACCGGTCGGTTCGATACCGCCCGCCCGCTACCAGCATCGGATTGGGCACCATCGTGCGGGACCGCGCCCTGGCCACCTCGGCCAGCATGTCACCTAACGTCGTCTCTTCCGCCCCCATGACGGATACGGCCGTGGCCCGGCCCAACGCATTGACGCCGTCGATGTCGAGATCGGCGATGGTCGAATCGAGCGGCACGATTGGATGGTAGACGTAGTACTGCGCCCCCAGCAGCAACTGCTCCTCGGCCGTGGTGGCCACGAAGATCACGGTCCGCCTGGGCGGCGTCGGGGTGGCTTTGAACGCCCTGGCCAGCTCCAGCAGCGCGGCCACACCCACCGCGTTGTCGATGCCGCCGTTGTAGATCTGGTCGCCCTTCCGGGTGGTGTCGATCCCCATGTGATCCCAATGGGCGGAGTACACGACCGCCTGTCCCTTGAGCACCGGGTCGGACCCCGGAATCATCCCGACCACGTTGGCCGAGCCGAACTCACGGATCCGCTGCTTGAGGTGGATCGAGGCCGTGCCGGGCAGCGTCACCGGCGAGAAGTTCTTCTGGTTGGCGGCCTTTACCAGGTCATCGTACTTGAGCCCGGCCAGCGCGATCAACTTCTCGGCGGCCCCGCGATTGATGAAGAACGCGTTCTGCGCCTGCTTCGGATACCGCGGATCGGCCATGAGGTGCGACCGCTCGCGCGAATAGGACTGGAGCGCCGACCACGGAATCCCCGACGTCTTCTCATCCACGACCAGCAGCACCGCTTCGGCGCCGGCCGCCGCCGCGGCTTCGAGCTTGTGAGGGATGAAGCCGTACCAGCCCAGCTCGTCGCCCAGGAAGAAGGTGGTGTCAGGCCGGGCGGGGTTGGCCGGGTCGGGCCGGCCGGGCTCGCCGTAAAGGACCACCACGATTTTTCCGGCAACCGGCGTCTTGTAGTCCTTCCACTCCACCTCGGGCGCGTCGATCCCGTAGCCGGCGAACACCAGCGCCTTGCCGGCGAGATTGACCTCGGTCGAGGGGGGGCTCTCCCACGAGATCGACGTGGTGGAATCGTCGAGCGTCACCTTCTTGCCGTGAGACTCGAGCGTCACGTTCCACTGCGCCGCACCATTCCAGAACGGCACCATCTGGCGGAACGACCCGTCCGGCATTCCCGGCTTGAGACCGATCCGTTCGAAGGCGGCGGCGATGTAGGCGGTGGCCAGCGTGTCGCCGTGGGTGCCGGGGGCCCGGCCCTGGAATTCGTCGGAGGCGAGGACGAGGGCGTGGGCCTTCATCGAGTCGCCAGAGATCGTCGCGCGGGCGGCGTCCGCGGATCCCCCGGCGGGCGATGCGGCTTGCGACCGGCAACCGAGGGCGAGGGCTGCGGCGCAGCCCAGGCGAGTCAGGGGGAACCTCATGGGCAACCTCAACGGGGGACGGAGTGGGCTTGGCTCAGGCTGGGCAACCGGCCTGGAAAGGATACGCCGACCGGGGGAGGGCGGCCAGACCGGGGTGCCCGAGCCCGATTGGCGCGCGACCCAAGATCCGGGACAAGCCGGCCCTGGTAGATGGTCGAGACAGCGCCATCTCGGTCGCGTCGGTCGTACCCGTGAACGCCGTGTCGAACACCGTGATCGTCGGAGCGGGGTCCTGAAGCGCCCCTGAACCGCCTGGTCCCTCCCGCTTGACGGCGAAATCGGTACCTTACCAGTTCACCTCTGGAGGGCACCGGAAGATGACGGCTCTGTTGCGACGCCTGATCGACATCAAGCCCGAGGAAGTCCGGGCGGCCCTCTGGTCGTGCGCCTACTTCTTCTTCGTGCTGGCGAGCTATTACATCCTCCGGCCGATCCGCGACGATGCCGGCGTGGCCGGCGGGATCAAGAATCTCCCGTGGCTCTTCACCGGCACCATGATCGCGATGCTCCTGGTGAATCCGGCGTTCGCGTCGCTGGTGGCCCGGCTACCGCGGAAGCGTTTCATCCCGCTCGCCTACCGTTTCTTCGTCGTCAACCTGATCGTCTTCTTCTTCCTGTTCCGGTATCTCCCGGACGATTCCCGGGTCTGGATCGGGCGGATCTTCTATATCTGGACCAGCGTCTTCAACCTGTTCGTGGTGTCGGTATTCTGGGGCTTCATGACCGACGCCTTCGACTCGGGCCAGGGGAAGCGTCTCTTCGGGTTCATTGGAGTGGGCGGAACCCTGGGCGGCATCGTCGGCCCGGCCATCACGGCCACCTTGGCGAACACCCTGGGCATCGCGGGACTCCTCCTGGTCTCGGCCGTCTTCCTCGAACTGTCGGTGGTCTGCGTCCGGCGGCTCTCCGCAATCTTCGCGCTCCCGGACGCCAGCCGACCGGAAGCATCCCGAGGCGACGAGGTCATCGGCGGCGGCATGCTGGAGGGGGTCACCCACGTGCTCCGATCCCCCTACCTGCTCGGCATCAGCCTCTACATGCTGCTCTACAGCATCGGGTCGACGTTCCTCTACTTCCAGCAGGCCGCCATCGTCGATCAGGCCCGGACCGACTCGGCCACCCGGACCGTGCTGTTTGCCCAGATCGACCTGGCGGTCAACGTCTTCACCGTGGTGGTCCAGGTGCTGCTCACCGGCCGGATCATGAAGTGGCTTGGCGTGGCGGGCACCCTGGCCGTGGTCCCAGTCATCTCCATCCTCGGATTCCTGGGGCTCGGCTTGCTGCCGTCGATCGGGCTCCTGGTGGTCTTCCTGGTGCTCCGCCGCGGCGGCAACTTCGCCCTCGCCCGGCCCTCGCGGGAAGTGCTCTACACCGTCGTGCCCCGCGAGGACAAGTACAAGGCGAAGAGCTTCATCGACACCGTGGTCTATCGGTTCGGCGATCAGGTCGGCGCCTGGGCCAACCCGCTGCTGGCCGCGCTCGGCCTCAGCATGACCGGGGTGGCCCTGGTGGCCGCGCCGATCTCGGCCCTCTGGCTGGTGACGGGTTACTGGCTCGGGCGGAAACAGCAGGGGATGGTCGCGCCCTGAGACCGGCGTAGATGATCACGATCAAGAACGTCCTGCTCGCGCTCCTCGGCGGGTTCGGCCTGGTCTTCGCCGTCCGGTGGGCCCGGGCGGCGACGGCGTCGCTCGCAGCCGGGACGCCGCGGACGCCCTCGCCGGTCCAGCTCGCCATCGGGTTCGTCACCAACTTCTTCGACACCCTCGGCATCGGATCGTTCGCCACGACCACCACGGCGTACAAGATGCTGAGGCTCGTCCCCGACGAGAACATCCCGGGCACACTGATCATCGGGCACGCGCTCCCGGTGGCCATCCAGGCCCTGATCTTCATCGTCATCGTCCGGGTTGATTCGGTGGTGCTGCTCACGCTCATCGCCGCGTCGGTCGTGGGCGGGTGGCTGGGCGCCGACATCGTTTCCAAGCTCCCCCGCCGGCCGATTCAGATCGGCATGGGAACGGCACTGCTGGCAGCTGCGGGGTTCATGGCCGCCACGCAGCTGGGCCTGCTGCCGAGCGGGGGGGCCACGCTCGGGCTCCCGACCGACCGCCTGATCATCGCGGCCGTGGTCAACTTCATCTTGGGCGCGCTGCTGATGCTCGGGATCGGGAACTACGGGCCCTGTCTCGTGATGCTGAGTCTGATGGGCATGGATCCGCGGGCCGCGTTCCCGGTCATGATGAGCACCGGCGCCCTGGTGCTGATGGTGGGGGGTCTCAAGTTCATCGACACCGGGCGCTACGACCTCCGCGCGGCGCTGGGCCTGGCCGCCGGGGGCATACCTGCAGTGCTGGTGGCGGGACTGCTGGTGAAATCGCTGCCGCTCGACACGCTCCGTTGGGGAGTGGTGGTCGTCGTCATCTACGCCGCCTTCGCCATGCTCCGGTCGGCCAGGGCCGACACCACGGCATCCCCGGGGCCGCCCGCTAGCGCGCCCGCGCCTGCGCTGCGAATTTGAGGCGTGCGAAGATCCGTGCTTCTGTACGGCCTCCTCGGGGGCGCCCTCATCGCCCTCCTCAAGGTGATCGAGTACCGCTATCTCGTGGTGGAGCACTCCATCGAGATCTACGGGGGGCTGGTCGCCCTGGTCTTCGTGATCCTCGGCCTCTGGCTGGGCCAGCGAATCATGGGCGAGCGCGAACGGGTAGTCGTGCGGGAAGTCCTGGTACCGGCGCCGGCCGAGTTCACCCGGAACGAGGCGAAGCTCGCGGCCACGGGCCTCACCCCCCGGGAGCTCGAGATACTGGAGCTCATCGCCAAGGGCCTGAGCAACCGGGAGATCGCCGAACGGGTTTTCGTGAGCGAGAATACGGTCAAGACCCATTCCAGCCGAGTCTTCAAAAAGCTGGGGGCCAGGCGGCGAACCCAGGCCGTGCAGCTCGGGAAAGAGCTCGGGCTGATCCCCTGAATGGCCTTCGGGCGCCCAACGGGTCGTCCGAAGGAATGATTGGGTCGGAACCCGGCGAAGATCACCCGAACGGGTGACGCGAAACGGGGTTGCGGAGCCTATACTGGCGTCGTCCCCGGACGGTCACCTTGCCACTCGGAGCCCCTCATGAAACGAATAGTCTGGACCTACGGCCTCATCTCCGGCGCCATCCTGGCGGCGATGATGTTCATCACGATCCCCTTCGAGGAACAGTTCGGCGACCGAGCCGAGGTCATCGGGTATACGACGATGGTCCTGGCGTTCCTGATGGTCTATTTCGGAATTCGGGCCTATCGCGACACCGTGATGGCCGGGGTGATCGGCTTCGGGCGAGCCTTCAAGGTGGGCATCCTCATCGCCCTGATCACCTCGGCCTGCTACGTCGCTTCCTGGGAGATCATGTACCATACGATGATGCCGGACTTTGCCGAGAAGTACGCGGCCCGTTCGGTTGAAAGGGAACGGGCCGCCGGCGCCGGTGCCGCCCGGATCGAGGCCCGGAAGCAGGAGATGGCCAGGTTCGTCGAGAATTACAAGAACCCGATCGTGAACGTCGGCATGACGTTTCTGGAGGTATTCCCGGCGGGGGCGGTGATGGTGCTGATCAGCGCAGGAATCCTGAGTCGAAGGGCCACGCCGCAAGCCGCGCCGGCCTGACTCACGCCAGTACAGCCATGCTCCGGTCGGCGACGACGCACGGGGGGACACCCAGTGAGTGAAACGGTCATCAGCGTCACCGAGCTAACGCGCCGCTTCGGTCCCAAGACGGCGCTGGCCTCGGTGAGCCTGTCCATGGCTCGCGGAGCCGTCTACGGCCTCGTCGGCGCAAACGGAGCGGGCAAGACGACGCTCATCAGGCACATGCTGGGCCTGCTGCGGCCGGACAGCGGGTCGGTCCGCGTCTTCGGCCTCGATCCCGTCGCCGAGCCGGTCGCCGTGCTCTCGCGGATCGGCTACCTCTCCGAGGAGAACGACATCCCCGGCTGGATGCGGGTCGACGAACTGATCCGCTACTCGCAGGCGTTCTATCCGGCCTGGGACGATGGATACGCCGAGGAGTTGCGGCAGGCGTTCGCGCTGGATGCCGGCGCCAGGATCAAGACCTTGTCCAAAGGGCAGAAGGCGCGGGCGGGACTGCTCATCGCCCTGGCCCATCGGCCCGAGTTGCTGGTCCTGGACGAACCGTCGTCGGGTCTCGATCCCATCGTTCGCCGCGACATTCTCGGCGCCGTCATCCGCACCATCGCCGGCGAAGGCCGCACGGTGCTCTTTTCGTCGCACTTGCTGGAGGAGGTGGAGCAGGTCGCCGACCACGTCACGATGATCAGCCAGGGCAGGATTGTGCTGAGCGCGTCGCTGCAAGCCATCAAGGAATCCCACCGCGTCGGTGACCGGGTTCCCTCTCTTGATGAGATTTTCATCGCCCATGTCGGGAGGGGCGCAGCGTCGGCCCCGGACAGGTAAGTCGTGCGTTCGGCCTCGGTCGCCATCGCCTGGGAATTCCGCCAACGGCACCGATGGGGCCTGCTCGCCCTCGCCGGCTACCTGCTCGTCCTCGCGACGAACAAGTTGCTGATTCTCACGGGGCAGCCGGTCAACCTGGATGACGCGCGTTTCGCGCTCGTGGTGGTCGTCCCCCTGGCCGTGACGTTCACCTATTCCCTGGCGGTGTTCAGCTTCGGCCTTTCCGGCGACCTGGCCGCCCGCCAATCGATGTATCCCGCCCGGATGTTCACGCTGCCGGTGACAACGGCCGCGCTGGCGGGGTGGCCGATGCTGTATGGCACCGCGGCCATGGCGATCCTGTGGCTGGCGACGAGGCTGTTCACGATATGGCCGTCCGGATTCGACATCCCGGTGATCTGGCCGGGGCTGCTGGCCGCGGCCCTGCTCGCCTGGACCCAGGCGCTGACCTGGATGCCGTACGGGTTGCCCGGGCTCCGAGTGGTTATCGCAATTCTGTGGCTGGCCGCGATCGACTCGGTCGTGATCCTGGCGATCCACTACAACGCCCGCGAGGCCGTGATGGTGGCCGGCCTGGCGCCGCAGGTTCCGCTCGCCTATCTGGCCGCCCGCTTCGCCGTGGCTCGCGCCCGCCGTGGCGAGGTGCCCGATTGGCGGGGCAGCTTCGCCCGGGTCCGACCGGCCCCGGACCCGACGCCGGGCCGGCGAAGCCGGTTTGCTTCGGCCGGCGCCGCTCAACGGTGGTTCGAGTTGCAGCGTCACGGCCGCTCGCTGCCGACGCTGGTGGCCATCCTGCTGCCGTTCGAGCTGGCCCTCCTGTTCCTCGCCGCCAAGGACACGCCAAGCCTCGTCGTGGTCACCCTGCTCGGCGCACTGCTCACACCACCATTCATGGCCACGTTCGTCGCCGCGACGGTTCGGAAGTCGAACCCGCGTGAGGGCGACTCCCACGGCCTGACGCCGTTCATCGCGACCCGGCCGCTGACCAGTGCCGCGCTGGTCGGCGCCACGCTGACCACGGCGATCAGGAGCACGCTGCTCGCGTGGGCGCTGGTCCTCGTGGGCATCCCGCTCGCTCTCGTTTTGTCGGATACGCAGGCGGTGGTCATCGACCACTTGAATCAGGTCGTCAAGGCGGTCGGGATGCCCCGTGCGATCGTGTGGGTGCTGCTGGGGCTGGCGGGATTGCTGACTTCCACCTGGAAGCAGCTCGCCCAAAGCTTGTACCTCGGCCTGACCGGCCGAGAATCGGTCGTCAAGGCGAGCGTGTTCGCCGCCCTGGCCGGCCTCGCCGTGATCGGGCCGCTCGCCGTGTGGATCAGCGACCACATCGAAGCCCAGGCCGTGCTGTGGAACGCGATTCCCTCGATTCTCGGTGTGCTGGTCGGTTGCAAGATGTCCGTCGCCGGGTGGATCGCCACGCGGCTCTATCAGAGCCGCGTGGTGAGCGACCGCACGCTGGTAAGCGGTGCGGCCAGTTGGCTTGTCGCTGTGCTTGCCCTCTACGGTCTGCTCCTCTGGCTGAACTCCGACGCACTCATCCCGCGCTACCTGTTTGCGCTCATCGCGATCCTGGCCGTCCCGCTGGCGCGCCTCTCCGCGGCACCGCTGGCACTCGCCTGGAATCGCCACCGGTGACCCCGACCGCCGAGTCCCGGAAGCCGGTGATCGCCGCGGTGCTGGTGCTGCTCAGCCTGCCGTTGCTGCTGGTTCTGGTCGAAGCGGTGTCGTTCCACCTCGCGAATCGGTCCAACGGCACCATTGTCGCCTCGGGCCAGAAGCGGGAGTACCTGCTCTATGTCCCGCCGAGCTACGATCACACCAGGCCGACGCCGCTCGTCATCAGCATGCACGGCGCCGGGGGGTGGCCGGCCCAGCTGCGGGATCTGAGCCGGTGGAACGCGCTGGCGGAGAGCCAGGGCTTCATCGTCGTCTATCCGTCGGGAGCCGACTGGGTCGGACCAAGGATCTGGCATGTCGAGCGGGGGCCTGGTCTCCTGCGGGACGTCAGGTTCATCTCGGCGCTGATCGACACGCTCGAGGCGGGGTACAACATCGACCCGGCCAGGATCTACGCCAACGGGCTGTCCAACGGTGGCGGCATGGCATTCGTGCTGTCCTGCACGCTGTCCGATCGGATCGCAGCGGTCGGGATGGTGGCCGCGGCGCAAACCCTCCCGTGGAGTTGGTGCACCGATCGCCGACCGGTGCCGATGATTGCGTTCCATGGCACCGCGGATCCGATGATTCCCTACCTTGGCGGTACCTCGTGGATAGGCCCCGACTCGTTTCCCAACGTCACGTCCTGGACGAAGGCGTGGGCGCGTCGAAACCAGTGCGCACCGGAGCCGGTCGATTCCGCGGTCGCGGCGGATGTCACCCGCCTCGAATACCCGAATTGTGCCGGCAACGCGGCGGTGGTGCTGTACGAGGTTCGGGAAGGAGGCCATTCCTGGCCCGGCGGCAAGCCGCTGCCGGAATGGGTGGTCGGGCCCACGAACCGGAGCATCGACGCCACGGATCGGATGTGGGCGTTCTTTCGTGAGCACCGGCTTCCAGGGCCGGCAACCCACGCGCCGTGAACGCTAGGGCCGGCGCACCGATCACGCTAGTCCGGGAATCCCGGCACCAGCATCGCGGTGAGCCGCTCGGGCCGGCGCCCACCCATGCCGGCAAACCAGTCGTCCGCCTGCCGCACGAGGTCCGCACCCTCGCTGCCGCCGAGAAGGCCACCGAGCCGCCGGCGCGCAGCCGCGGCATACGCTCCGAGGTCAGTGGCCTCCGCCATGCGCAGGCCCTCGCGCAGATCGGCCGCGGCGGCATCCGGCTCGCCCCGCTGCCAGGCAACGGCGGCCCGCACCAGCAGGCCGAGCGCCTCGGACCACGGCGCGCCCTCACCCAGCATCGCCGCGGCGTCGCGCGCGGCCACGCCGAGCAACCGGCGGTGCTCGCTGCGCGGCAGCGCATCGAGCGCCGCGAGAATGCTGCGTCCCCGTAATTGACGGGTCTCGATCCGCACCACTTGAACCCGCAGCAGGCCCGACAGCCGCAGGGTGCGCCACCGAGCCTGAAACCGCTCCCACGCTCGGAGCCCCTCGCCCTGGTAGACATCCACGTGCGCTTCGGCGCAGAGCCCCCACCAGTGCGGCACATGATAAGCCTCGTTCGCCCACGGCGCGCTGAAGGTCTCGTATACGCGCCGCGCTTCATCGGGTTCGTCGCGCACCAGCCACACCACGTTGCCCCGGCCCGCACCGGCGTACGCAGCCGAGTACCGGTCGCCGTGGGTCTCGGCCTCGCGGAGCGCGGGCGGCACCCGCCGCGCCATTTCGTCCCACGCGCCCATCAGATAGTGCGAACCCATGCTGTACTCGGTGGTGGAGTCCACCTCCCACCAGACGCCACGGCAGCGCTCGCGCAGGATGGGCGCGGCGTGGTCGCAGGCCGTCACCGAGGTCCGGAACTCGCCGAGAAAATGGCGGACGATGCCCTCGGCCAGATGGGCAAGGCCCTGCGCGTGCGGGTGGCCGGTGCGCTGAGCGAGCACCTTGGTGGCCTCCACCAGCCGGAGGGCCCGCGCCCGACTGGGACTGCCGACCACCGAGACGAACGCCGCCTCGCACGCCAGCGCGCGCGCCACGCGGTACGGCTCGCCGGCCGCGAGCGCCAGTTGCAGGTGATAGGTCTGGAAATCGGCGGCGCGCAGATTATCCAGCCGCACCAGCCCCAGCGACACCGTCCAGCACACGTCCAGCCGGCGGATCGTCTCGGGCGGGAGCGTCGCGGCCTCGCGCTCCCGGAACTTGAGGCCGCGGAGCCGCACCGCCGCGCGCCGGACCAGCAGGCGAACCAGCGCCACGCCGCGCGACGTGGTGGGCCGCACGCCGACCGCCTCGAGCACCTCGTCCACGACCGCGAACCCCCGGCCCACGTGCCCGCACCGGAGATACTGATCGGCGGCGCGGCGCCGCAGCTCGAGCGCCTCGACGCTCGCCGCCTGACGGGCCGCCGTCAGATACGCGTCCGCCGCGTCCAGCCCGCGGCCGGCGTACGCCAAGGCATCGGCGAGCTTCACCTCCAGCGGGAGGGTCTCCTCACCGGCCCCGGTGGCCAGCTCGATCGCGCGGGTGTACAGGGTGGCCGCGCCCTCGAAGGCCAGCGCTTCGGCGGCGCCATCGGCCGCGGCCGCGGCGTAGCGCCGGGCGCGGGCCCGGTCGCCCACGCCGAGGTAGTGCTCGTACAGGGCGACCGGGTCGGCGCCCCCGTGCGCTTCCATCGCCTGCGCCAGCCGTCGGTGGGTGTCGGCCAGCCGCTCCGGCGGGATGGCCGCCACGATGGCCTCACGGATCTTGTCGTGGTACAACTCGAGGTGGTCCGCCGTCCCGCTCGGCCGCAACAGGTGGGCGGCGAGGAGGGAGGTGGTGAGCGGCCGCTCGTCGTCGAGGCCCGCCGCGTCACGCGCGACGAGCACATCGAGCGGCCGGGCCGCCACGGCGAGCGTCTCCAGCAGGGCAGCGGCCCCCGGCGGCAGCTCGGCGATGCGGCGGGCCAGCATGTGGCCCATGCTGGCCACGGCGCCGCCTTCGGCCATCGTGCTGCCTGCGGCGAGCCGGTACCGGGCCAGCTGCTCGATCAGGAACGGGCTTCCGCCCGCTTCCCGCGCGATCGTCCGCGCATCGGCCGAGCCGTGGCCGAGCAGGCTCTCGGCGAGCGCCACGCTCTCCGCGGGGCCGAGGGCATCAAGGACGAGGTCGCGAGCGCCGGCGGCGCGCGCCCGGGTGGCCCAGGCTTCGAGAAACGGGTTCCCCGCGACTTCGTCGCTGCGGAACGCCACCACCAGATGCAGACTCGGCGGGTCGGGCGCAGCCATCAGCGCCTCGAGCAGCCGGGCGCCGTCCCGGTCGCCCCACTGGAAGTCGTCCACCGCCAGAACCAGCGGGCCGGACGCGGCCACCACCCGGAGCAGCGAGCGGAGCGCGGCCACCGCATCGCGGCGGACCTGCTCGGGATCCTGGACCGTCACGGCAGCGCCACCGGCCAGCCACTCGATCCGGCCTAACGCTGGAAACAGCCGGCCGGCCGCGGCGAGTGCGGGCGACGCCACCGCGGCCCGGCGCGGCTCGGGCAGCGCGAGGAGCCAGCGGCTCAGGCTGTCGAGCACGCCATCGAGGCCCTTGAAGGGCACCGTCTCGCGGACGTAGCAGCGGCCAGCCAGCACCACGGCGCCCTCCTGGTACGCGGCCGCGACGTAGGCGTCGAGGAGAGTGCTCTTGCCGGTGCCCGACAGGCCGTGGAGCAACGTCGTTACCGCGACACCGTGGGCGGCCCGGCGCGCGGCGTGGAGGCTCTCCATCTCGCCCATCCGCCCGACGAGCCCGGGCCCCGCGCGCTCGGTCCCCGCCGTCCCGGCGAGTCCGTCGATGCTCCGGGACTCCCCGCGGAGGACGCGGAGCACCTCGTCGCCGGTGGGCCGATCGGCGGGCTCGCGCGCCATGAGCCGTGCGCACAAGTCAGCGAGATCGGGCGGGGCGTCGGGCCGCACGGCCGCCACCCGCGGGGCCGGCCGGGTGAGCTTGGCGCTGACCACCGTGAAAAACAGGCCCTCGAACGGAAGCCGGCCGGTAAGCGCCTCGAACAGCATGCAACCCAGGGCGTACCAGTCCGACGCCGGCACCGCCGCGCCCTCCGCCTGTTCCGGCGCCATGTAGGCGGGCGTGCCGGACACGCCGTCTTCAACGTCCGAGGCGTCGCGGCCCCGCCCGGGCTGGTCCGTCGCGATCCCGAAGTCGAGGATCACGGCACGCTCATCGGGCGTGACCATCACGTTCGAGGGCTTGAGGTCGCGGTGCAGCTTGCCGGCGGCGTGGATGGCGTCGATGCCCGCGGCCAGCTGGGGCAGCGTGTGGCGCAGGCGCGATTCGTCGAGGTTTCCATCCGGGCGGACAAATTCCAGGAACGTGACGCCCGGGACGAGCTCCATCGTGAAGAACCAGTCGCCCTGATCCGCGAACAACTCATAGAAGGCAATCAGGTTGCGGTGGGCAACGCCGGCGAGGGTCCGGAACTCCTGCTTCAGCCGCCAGGCGGCGCCCGGGTCGGCGAAGTGCAGGGTCTTGAGGGCCACCACTTCGTCGCGGCGGGCGTCGTGGGCGGCGTACACCACGCCCATGCCGCCTTCGCCCAGGGGGCGGAGGACGCGGA
>JAYUZK010000168.1:0-5515 GCA_043751835.1 Gemmatimonadota bacterium
TAGGTATTGACATTAGTATTGCCGGTGATAGACTTCCCTCAGTCAGTTCGGGTAACCCAAGCAATCGAATGGTGCTGGAATGGTTCAATCCGCAGTCGCTGACGATGTTTTTCATGCCTTGTCCAATTCGACTCGGCGGAAAGTCTTGGAGCGACTGTCGGTCGGACCTGCCACAGTCAGCGAACTGGCGGCACCGTTCGACATGACACTCCCCGCGTTCGTGCAGCACCTATCGGTTCTCGAACAGAGCCGACTGGTGAAGTCGAAGAAGCATGGGCGGGTGCGGACCTATGAGATCGCACCCGCACGGTTCAAAGTCGTTGAAGACTGGCTGACCGATCAGCGTCAGTTGTGGGAAGCCCGATTGGACCGGCTCGACGAATACATCAAACAACTGAAGGAGAAGGAATCGCAATCATGAATACGCCCCTCACGATCAATCCGAAACTCGATCTCGTGCTCGAACGGTTTATCGACGCGCCCCGCCATCTCGTCTGGGAAGCGTTGACGAAACCGGAACATCTCAAGGAGTGGTACATGCCCAAGCCTTGGGGGCGTGTCGCGGATTGCGAACTGGACGTACGCCCGGGCGGCATCTTCAGCATCGACATCGCATTGCCAGAGGGTCAGGTGTTTCCCAACGTCGGCTGTTTCCTGGAAGTCATTCCGATGGAGCGGCTTGTCTGGACTTCCATGTTGTTTCCCGGCTATCGTCCGGCAGTCTTTGACGACATTCCGATCACCGCCATCGTCACGCTGGAAACCGTGGGAACCGGAACTCGCTACGTATTCACGGCGCTGCATCGGGATGAAGCTGACTTTGAGAACAATAAAGCGTCGGGTTGGCAGCAGGGGACCGAGATCGCCCTCGATCAGTTTGTGGCGCATGTGAAGTCGATGAAATAGTTCAGAGCAGCCCGCACCAAGCCCTGGGAGTTCACCATGTTAGACGTCCGCTACGCCCTCCGAAGCCTCACCCGCGCCCGCGGCTTCACCGCCGCCGTCGTCCTCACGCTCGGCCTCGGCATCGGCGCCAACACTGCCATTTTCAGCGTCGTCCGCGGCGTCCTCCTCAAGCCCCTCCCCCACCGCGACGGCGGCCGTCTGGTGTTCCTTCGCCAGTCCACCGCCGGCTCCAATGACGAGAACATCGCCTTCTCAGTCCCCGAGATCGACGACTTCCGGACCGCCTCGAAAACCCTGGGCGGCATCGCGGAGTTCTCCCCGATCACGTTCACCGTGGTCGAGAAGGGCGAGGCGACCCGGATCGAGGTCGGCCTGGTGACCGGCAACTACTTCTCGGTGATGGGCCTCTCCCCGGTGGCCGGCCGAGCCTTCGCCGCCGGTGACGACGGCCCCGGGGCCGCGCCCGTGATGATGCTGACCCACGACTACTGGCAGAGCCGCTTCGGCGGCGACACCGGGATCATCGGCAAGTCGCTCCACGTGAACGGCAAGGCTGTCCCCGTGGTCGGAATCCTCCAGGCCGCCCCGGCGTTCCCGCAGCGGATGGACGCGCTGATGAACATGGTGAACAGTGAGCACCATGTCTCCGCCACCATGGTGACCGGCCGGACCCACCGGATGACCCAGATGATCGCCCGGTTGAGCCCGACCGCCACGGTGGCCATGGCGCGCGCCGAAGTCAAAGACATCACCACCCGGGTCCACGCCGACCATCCCGAGGCCTACGATGCCGGCTCCGGGTACCAGGTTACCGTCACCCCCTTCCAGGAAGTCCTCGGCCAGAAGGCCAAGCTCACCCTCTGGCTCCTGATGGGCGCCGCGGCGTTCGTCCTGATCATCGCCTGCGCCAACGTCACCAACCTGACGCTGATCCGAGGGGTCCGGCGGGAGCACGAGCTGGCGGTCCGCGCCGCCCTCGGCGCCGGCACCACCCGCCTCCGCCAGCTCCTGCTGACCGAGAACCTGATCCTGGCGCTGGTGGGCGGAGCGTTAGGCCTGCTGATCGCCTTCGGCGGCCTCGGTGCCCTGGTGACCTTTGCGCAACGGATGAGCCCCCGCGCCGGCGAGATCCGGGTCGACGGGGTTGTCCTCGCGTTCACCCTGGGCATCACCCTCATGGTGGCGGTGCTGCTCTCGTACGCGCCTAGATTGTCCCGCGAGGATGCCCTGAGCGCCACCCTGGCCGCGGGCGGCAAGCGGACCACCGGCGGCGTTAGGCGCCAGCGGCTCCAGCAGACTCTGGTCGTGGCCCAGATCGCCGTGTCGGTCGTGCTCCTCACCGGGGCCGGCCTGCTGACCCGCACCATGCAGCGGCTCGCGATCGTGGACACCGGCCTCACCGGCGGCAATGTCCTGACTCTTGAGGTGCCCGCGGACTACACCCGGCCGCGGGCCGACAATGTCGCTCTCTACGAACGGATCCAGGCCCAGGTCGCCGCCCTCCCCGGGGTGGCCGCCGTTGGACTCGGCTCCACCGTCCCGCTCCGTTCCGAACAGTTTGCCCTCGACATCAAGGCCGAGGGCCGTGCGATGGTGCCGGGTGAACCGATGCCGCACGCCGAGGGGCGGACGGCGAGCCCGGAATACTTCCGCACCGCGGGGATTCCGCTGCTCAAGGGAAGGGAATTCTCCACCACCGATCGAACCGGCAGCGGACTGGTCGTCATCATCAACCAGACCCTCGCGGACCGGCTCTTTCCCGGCGTCGATCCAGTCGGCCGGCGGGTGGCCTGGACCGGCGAGGTGCTCAAGTTCATCGGGATCTCCGGAGACTGGCGGACCGTGGTGGGCGTCGTCGGCGACACCAAGGACGGTGGGCTCGACGCCAGGCCGGTTCCCGTGCTCTTCGGACCCTTTGCCCAGTCGGACGTGTTCAGCAGCAGTCTGGTGATCAAGACCGCGATGGACCCGGCCACGCTGGTGGGTCCCGCCACCAGGGCCGTCCGGGCCGCGGCCCCGGAGCAGCCGGTCGAGAAGGTCCTCACGCTGGATCAGATCCGCGACGAGAGCGTGGCCCCGCGGCGGCTGAACGCGGTGCTGGTGGCCTCGTTCGGTCTGCTGGCCGTGCTGATCGCGGCGGTCGGCATCGCCGGCGTGCTGGCTTTCTCGGTGAGTGCCCGGACCAACGAGATCGGGGTCCGGATGACGTTAGGCGCCGACGCGTCGAAGGTCCAGCGGATGATCCTCGGTGAGGGCGGGGTGTTGCTGGGACTGGGGCTTGGCCTGGGTGTGGTCGGGGCAGTGCTGCTGTCGGGCCTGATCCGGGGCCTGCTCTTCAACGTGGCCCCGCACGATCCGGTGACGCTCGCGGTCGTGGCGCTGGTGATGGCGCTGGTGGGGATCGCGGCCTGCTGGATTCCGGCGGCGCGGGCGGCCCGGATCGATCCGGGGATTGCGATCCGGGCGCAGTGAAGAGGACGAGACGCCCGCAGGCTGGCCTGCTCCTCCAGATCACCGCGGAAGAGCGCGACATGCTGGTGGCTCACGTCGATCCACCGGGCGAGTTCGACAAGTTCTTCGCCCCGCATTGTGACGCCCCTGTGCTCGTTACGCTACAGCTGGACTCGGAGGAGGCCGACGAGTTTCTCCTGCTGGCCGAGCAGACCGCCAACGCTGCCCAAAATGAGGAGGCGATGCGGCGCCTTGGCCATCTGGTCGAACGCCTGAACGACGGACTCGCCGATGAAGTGGATCCCGGTGCCCATCTGGTCCGGCCGGCCGCCTGTCGGCTTGGATACACGCCGAAGCAAGGTCAGTATCTGGCGTTTATTAACCTGTACCAGCTGATTCATCGTCGAGCGCCGGCCGAAGCGGACATGCAGGCATACTTCCGGGTCTCGCCGCCTGCCGTCCACCAGATGGTTCTGACGTTGCAGCGCCGCAAGTTCATCGTCCGCACACCCGGCGGCGCCCGATCGATTCGGCTGCTTGTGCGCCCGGAACAGATTCCCGCTTTGGATTAACGATTCCCTTACCCCGCCCGGCCGGGACCCCGTCGCGTCGGCCTTGTGCACCGCGCCGCAAGCCAATCGGTCAGGCCCGCTTCGCGCCGTGTATCTCGGCAGCGTCACCAATGCCTCAAGTGGCGCCAACCTGATCCAGTTGGTCACACAGTGAGGAGTTGCGTGAGCCAGTCCGGGGCGCCGTGGAGGGGCCTAACACGCTCCCCGCCGCCCCCCCTCGCGACTAGATTTTCTCCTCGATAGTCACCTGAACCGAGGTTCCGTGCGGACGTTCTTCTCATCGGTTGGTCTCCTGGCCCTGGGTGCGGCATCGCCCGCCCCCCGTTCGGCCCCCGCTCTTGCCGACATCACCTACCAGCTCAAATTCACCCGCGTCACCGCCGCCAGCCGTACGGTGGACGTGACGATGCGGTTCTCCGTCGCGGTGGCAGGCCCGGTTGAGCTGTCGCTCCCGAGTTGGACTCCGGGTGCCTATGAAGTCAGCAACTTCGCTCGCGAGGTGACCGACTTCGGCGCCACCCAGGGCACCGCCCCGCTCCGCTGGGACAAGCGCGACTTCGATACCTGGCGAGTCCAGGCCGGTACCGCCGGCCCCGTCTCGGTCCACTTCCGGTTCGTGGCCGACACGCTCGACAACGCCATGGCGTGGTCGAAGCCGGATTTCATCTTCCTGAACGGCAGCAACGTCTTCCTCTATCCCGAGGGCTCGGACCTGTTGTTCCCCGCCACGGTTTCAGTGGAGACCGAGGCGGACTGGCAGGTTGTCTCGGCGGCCCACCAGACCGGCCCGGGGCGGTTCGACGCGCCAAACTATCACGATCTGGTCGACATGCCGTTCTACATCGGGCGCTTCGACGTCGACAGCGCCACGATCGACGGTGTTCGCCACCGGGTCGCCTCGTATCCGGCCGGCGCCTTCAAGGGCCCGCCCCGCGACCTGTTCTGGAGCCAGCTCAAGGCGATGGTGCCCGCGATGACCCGGGTCTTCGGCGAAACGCCCTGGCCCGATTACACCACGTTCCTCGTCTTTGACCCGGCCTACGCCGGCGGGAGCGCGCTCGAGCACCAGAGTTCCCACCTCGGCATCTATTCGCCGGAATTCATCGGGACCCCGATCCTCGCCTCGATCACCGCCCACGAGATCTTCCACGCCTGGAACGTCAAGCGGCTCCGCCCCGCGGAGATGGTGCCGTACCGGTACGATCAGCCGCAGCCGACCCCGCTCCTCTGGGTCAGCGAGGGGATTACCGACTACTACGCGGACCTGGCGCTGGTCCGGGCCGGCATCATCGATTCCACGATGTTCCTGAACCTCACCGTCGGCAAGATCGGCGAAGTGGCCGCCGCGCCGCCGGTGGCGCTCGAGGACGCGTCGCTGTCGACCTGGATTCACCCGGTCGACGGCACGGCCACCATCTACTATCCCAAGGGTTCCCTCGCCGGTTTCCTGCTCGACATCCTGATCCGCGACGCCTCCGACGACCGGGCCTCGCTCGATGACGTGTTTCGGAGTCTGTACCGATCCGCCTACAAGGCCGGTCGCGGGTTCACCACCGAGGACTGGTGGGCCACCGTCACGAAGGTCG